>NZ_JBEZXR010000017.1:0-47026 GCF_040638135.1 Streptomyces sp. NPDC026673
CCGGGGGGAGGGCCGCCGCGGCGGTTCGTGTGCGCGAGGCGCGATGCGCGATGCCGGCCGGCGCTCAGGAACGGGCGCGCATGTCCCGGTAGGTCTCCAGAACCCGCAGCCAGACCTCGCTGATCGTCGGGAACGCGGGGACCGCGTGCCACAGCCGCTCCACCGGTATCTCCCCGGTGATGGCGACCGTCGCCGAGTAGAGCAGTTCCTGCACGCCCGGGCCGACGAAGGTGACGCCGGCCACCGTGCCGCGGTCCGGGTCGATCAGGACCCGGGCCTTGCCCCGGTAGTCCTCGCCGTACTGCACCGCTCCGGCGAGGCGCCCGATGTCGTAGTCCACCACGTCGACCCGGCGCCCGAGCCGCTCGGCCTCACGGGTGGTCAGACCGACGCTCGCGATCTCGGGGTCGGTGAAGACCACCTGCGGCACGGCGTGGGCGTCGGCGGTCGCTACGTGCGCGCCCCACCTGGTCTCGTCCACCGGCTCGCCCTTGGCCCGTGCCCCGATCACCGCTCCCGCGATGCGGGCCTGGTACTTGCCCTGGTGCGTCATCAGGGCACGGTGATTGACGTCGCCCGCCGCGTACAGCCAGCCGTCGGCGACGGCCGTCACCCGGAAGGTGTCGTCCACGGTCAGCCAGTCGCCGGGGGTCAGGCCCACCGTCTCCAGGCCGAGGTCCGCGGTGCGGGGGGCCCGGCCGGTCGCGAACAGGATCTCGTCGGCGACCACCGTCCCGCCGTCGGCCAGGGTCACCCGCACCGGGCCGGCCCCGCCGTCCTCCCGCTCCACGGCCGTCACGGAGGCGCCCAGCCGTACGTCCACCCCGGCCTCGCGCAGGGCGTCGAGGACCATCTCCCCGGCGAAGGGCTCCATGCGGGGAAGCAATCCGCCGCTCCCCCGGACCAGCATGGTCACCTCGGAGCCGAGCGCGCGCCACGCGGTGGCCATCTCGACGGCGACGACGCCGCCTCCGACCACCACCAGGCGGCCGGGCGCCTCGCGGGCGCTCGTCGCCTCGCGGTTGGTCCACGGACGGACCTCGGCGAGCCGCGGCAGCTCCGGGAGCGCCGCGGTGGTCCCGGTGGAGACGACGACGGCGTGCCGGGCGGTCAGCCGCACCGTCCCGCCGTCCGGCGTGGCCACCACCACCTGGCGGGGGCCGTCGAGACGACCGTGCCCGCGCACCAGGTCGACGGAGACGGACTCCAGCCACTCGACCTGGTCGTCGTCCTTCCAGTTCGCGGAGAGCCGGTCACGGTGGGCGAGGACCTCGGCCACGTCCAGCGGCCCGCCGACCGCGCCCTTCAGGCCGGGTATGCGGCGGGCGTCGGCCCGTGCCACCACCGGCCGCAGCAGCGCCTTGCTGGGCTCGCACGCCCAGAACGAGCATTCGCCACCGAGCAGTTCGCTCTCCACGAGCACGGTGGCCAGTCCGGCGGCGCTGGTCCGGTCGGCGACGTTCTCGCCCACGGGTCCGCCGCCGATGACGACGACGTCGTACTCCCGGGACGTACCGCTCGTCGCTTGACCCGTCGTTTCGTCGGTCTTCATAACCTGCTTCCAAAGGGGCCGGAGGGAACCCCGTCAGGGGCCCGCGGTGCCGCGGAGGGGGGATCCACGGCACCGCGGGGGTTCGGGGGAAGGGTCGGTCGTCGGGGAGGGAGTGCGGGGTCAGCGTCCCGGCAGGCGCTCCGTGACCTCCTGGAGCGCCCAGCCGTTGCCGTCCGGGTCCGCGAAGGTCGCGAAGGAGCCGTAGCTGGCGCGCTTCGGGTGCGGGCCGGCGACCCGGCCGGTCTCACCGGCGTGGTGGAAGACGCCGCCCGCGTCGTGGAAGACCTCGCTGATGTCGACGCCGCGGGCCGCCAGCTCGGCGCGGGCCGCCACGATGTCCTCGACGATCAGGTGGAGGCCCTGCACGGAGCCCGGGGCGGCCGTCGTCACGCCGTCGCCGAAGAGGATCGAGGCCCCGGATCCCTCCGGCGTGAAGTGCACCACCCGGAAGCCGTCGTCGCCGACGTAGTCGACGTCGAGCCGGAACCCCATCGCCGTGTAGAAGTCCTTGGCCCGGTCCACGTCGGACACGGGCAGCACCACGACCTCGAGCTTCAGTTCCATCGAATTCTCACCCTCACACATTGGTAACCGGTTGAACTGGTGACGAGCATGACCCGTCTGGCGTCACCTGTCAAACAGGTGACGCAATCGCGGCCGGCCCTCACAAGATCATTCTTGCCGGGATATATTTGACGCAGCAAGCATCTAGGCCGCATTCTTGTCCCGCCGCAGGCCCGCAGCCCCGAACCCGGGCACCCGAACCCCGGTCCCACCGACATCCCGAGGAAGTCCCCGATGAGCAGTCCGGCCCTGTCGGCCCCGCAGCACGATGTCCGCCGGCGGCCGGAGGCCCAGCGGTGGTGGGCGCTGGGCGTGATCGCCCTGGCGCAACTCATGGTCGTCCTCGACGCCACGATCGTGAGCATCGCCCTGCCCTCGGCCCAGCGGGACCTCGGCCTCACCGACGGCAGCCGGCAGTGGGTCGTGACCGCCTACACCCTCGCCTTCGGCGGACTGCTGCTCCTCGGCGGCCGCATCGCGGACCTCGTCGGCCGCAAGCGCGCCTTCATCGTCGGCCTCGTCGGCTTCGCCGCGGCCTCGGCACTCGGCGGCGCCGCCACGGGGCCCGCGATGCTGTTCGCGGCCCGCGCCCTGCAGGGCTGCTTCGCCGCGCTCCTCGCCCCCACCGCGCTGTCGCTGCTGGCCACGACCTTCACCGACGGCCGGGAACGCGCCAAGGCGTTCGGCATCTTCGGCGCGCTCGCCGGGGCGGGCGGCGGGATCGGCCTGCTCCTCGGCGGCGTCCTGACCCAGTACCTCGACTGGCGCTGGTGCCTGTACGTCAACGTGGCGATCGCCGCCGCGGCCGTGACCGGGGCCGTCGCCTTCCTGGAGGACCGCGCCGGCCACCGCGCCGTTCGGTTCGACGTCCCCGGAGTCGTCCTGGGCAGCGGCGGCCTGGTCACCGTGGTGTACGCGGTCAGCCGGGCCGACTCCGACGGCTGGGGTTCGGGCCCGGTGGTCGGCCTGCTCGCCGCGGGCGTCGTGCTCCTGGCCGTGTTCACCTGGTGGCAGAGCCGGGCCACGAGCCCTCTGCTCCCCCTGCGGATCATCGCGTCCCGCGCCCACGGCGCGCCCATGCTGACCCTGAGCCTGGCCATGGTCGGCCTGTTCGGGGTCTTCCTCTTCCTCACCTACTACCTGCAGAACATCCTCGGCTACTCCGCGCTCAAGGGCGGATTCGCCTTCCTGCCGATGTCCGCGTGCATCGTCCTGACCTCCACACAGGTCTCCGCGCGTCTGCTGCCCCACGTGGCGCCGCGCCTGTTGATCGCCCCGGGCCTGGCCATCGCCGCCATCGGCATGTTCACCTTCACCTCCCTCGGCACCGACTCCGGCTACGCCACCCACGTCCTGCCGGGTGCCCTGCTGCTCGGCTTCGGCATGGGCCTGGTCTTCATGCCGGTCATGGCCACGGCCACCTCCGGCGTCGGCCCCGCGGACGCGGGCATCACCGCCGCCGCCGTGAACACCGCCCAGCAGGTCGGCGGTTCCCTGGGCACCGCCCTGCTCAACACCATCGCGACCACCTCGACAGGCCACTACGTCGCGTCGCGCCTGTCCGCGCGGGACGGCCGCTTGACCGCCGCACGGCACCACGCCATCGCCGACGCAGGCGTCGTCCACGGATTCACCACCGCGTTCTGGTGCGCCGGTGTCATCACGCTCGTCGGCGCCCTCACCGCCGCCCTCCTCGTGAACGCCCCCTCACCGCGCCACCGGGCGGCCGCGGTCGGGACGGCGGCCTGAATCAGGCCGTCGCCGGCCAGGTCGGCGCCTTCCCGGCGACGCGGGTCGACGGCGTCCCCTGCCTGGTGAACGGCAACTCCGGCAAGAACCCGGCCAGTACGCAGGACGACGGCGGCTTCACCGGCTGGACGATGCCGGGCACGGACCCCCGCCGGGGACGGGTCGCCGACCCCTTCGACGTCCCCGCCCACGACGCGGAGACCTGGCCGCGCGCGGAGGTGCACGCCCGGACCGAGGCGGTGGACATGATCGCCCCGGCCACGCTCACGGTCGGCGGCCTGGGCCACGCGTCGGCGACGCTCACCAAGGACGGCACTCGTACCGTCCCCGTGGCCCGGCCGGTCGGCGCCACCTGGTCGGGCACCCGCGTCGAGGTCGCGGGCGGCGACGGCGGGCACGGCGACCACCACGCGGCGCCCGTGGTCGCCTACGACCCGGCCACCTCGACCGTCACGGCCCTGCGCGCCGGCACCGCCGTGCTCCGGGTGACCGTCAACGGCGTCACCGCCGAGCGGACGATCACGGTACGCCGCGGCTGAACCACGGCACACGGCCCTTCCGGGCGCCCCCGTCGCACGGGGCGCGCACGGAGGGGCCGTGCCGTGTCCGCCGGACCGCGCCCTCGGCGGGGTCGGGCGGGGCACCGGCCGGTCGGCGCCGGTGGGAACGGCTGAGCCGATCGGCGTAGCTGTCCCGCGGACGGGCCTGTCGCCGCCGCGGGGCGGGCAGGTATGGGGGCGGAGGTGCGTGTTCCATGCCCAGCGGTGACGTGCTGGTTCTCGTCGACGAGGACGGCCGGGTGGTCGAGTGGGGAGGTCAAGCCGAGGAGCTGTTCGGGTGGTCCGCCGCCGAGGCCGTCGGCCGGCCCCTGAGCACCCTCCTCCACGGGACCGCCGGCACCGGGCGCCCCTGCGCGGGAGTCCCCGACGCCGTCACGGTCCGGGTCGAGCGGGTGCGCCGCGGCGGCTCCGTCCTGTGGCGGGTGCTCGTGACGGGGGACCCGGCCCTGTCGGAACGGGACCTGGCGATCCTGAAGGCCGTCTTCACCCACTCCCCCATGGAACTGCTGGTGCTCGACCGGGAGTTGCGCGTGCTCCGCATGAGCGCCGGTGTCGGCGCGGCACCGGGCACGAGGGCGGGCGGCCCGCTGGGCCGGCACTTCACCGAGGTGTACGACCTGGCCGGCCCCGAGGAGGAGGCCGCCGTGGCGCGGCGGGTACTGGAGAGCGGGGAACCGGTCGTGAACCGGCTCGTCCGCGGCGCCGAGACACCGGAGCGCCACGGGTGCCGTGTGCGCTCCATGTCCTATCTCCGTCTGGAGGACTCCCGGGGCGGCACGCTCGGGCTGGTGGCGTCCGCGGTGGACGTCACCGAGCGGGAGAAGGCACAGGGCCGCCTGGACCTGCTGGAACAGGTCCGCACCCGGGTGGGGGACGTGCCCAACGTCGGGCTCGTCTGCCGGGAGCTGGTGGAGGTGGTCGTCCCCGTCTTCGCCGACGCGGCGGTCGTGGAGATGGTCGACGACGTCGTCCGCGGGGAGGAGCCGCCGCGGGCGCCCGTCCGGCAGGACGTACCTCTGCGGCGGGCCGCGTTCGCGGGACACCACTCGGCCTACCCCGTCGGCGAGGTCGGTCCCCTGCCGCCCGGCACCCCCTTCGCGGAGGTCCTGTCCGACCTGCGGGCGCGCCTGGTGCCGATCGACGGGCCCGCCCCGTGGCTGGCCGCCGACCCGGCCCGGGCGGACGCCATCCTGGTGGGCGCCGGCGCCCGCTCCCTGATCGTGATCCCGCTGACGCTGCGCGATCAGGCCCTAGGCGTGGTCAGCTTCTACCGCGACGGAAACAGGGAGCCCTTCGACGAGGGCGATCTGGCGGTGGCCACCGCCGCATGTGCGCACGCCGCCCTCTGCGTCGAGAACGCCCGCCAGTACATGCGCGAGTGGATCATCGCCTCGACCGTCCAGCACAGGCTGCTCCCCGGGCAGCCGGCCGGCCGGCCCACCGTGGAGGTCTCCCGGCTGTACCTGCCCGGCTCGGAGGGAGGCGGCGCGTGGTCCGACGCGATTCCGCTGCCCGGCGCGCGAACGGCCCTGGTCGTCGGCGACGTGGCGGGGCGGGGGATCGTCGCGGCCATCACGATGGGGCTGATGCGGACCGCCCTCCACACGCTCGCCGCCCTGGATCTGCCGCCGGACGAACTGCTCGCCCGGCTGGGCGAAACCGCCGCCCGTCTCGCCGCCGCTTCCGCCGCCCTGCCCCAGCTGGATGCCGAGCCGCTCGACATCGGCTGCGCCATCGCGGTGTACGACCCGGTGGAACTCACCTGCACCATCGCCCGGGCCGGACTGCCGGAGCCGGTCGCCGTCCTGCCGGACGGCACCTCGGAGCCCCTGGGCGTCCCCTCGGGTCCCCCGCTCAGCGGCCAGGACAACGCCCCCTTCCCCGCGACAACCGTCGGCCTTCCCGAGGGAAGCACCCTCGCCATGGCGACGGCCTCGCTCGCGGAGCGGGTCCTGGCACCCTCCGCTCCCCTGCGCGCGTACCTCGACGGCGCGGACGGCCGGCCGCTGCCGGAGGTGTGCGACGCGATCGGTTCCGCGTTCACCCGCTCGGGCGGGACCGGCGAGACGGTGATGCTGCTCGCCCGTACGAAGGCGCTGCCCGCGGACCGGGTGCTGACCTGCGCGCTGCCGGCCGGTGCCGAGGCCGCTCCGATCGCCCGCGCCGCGGCCCGCCGCCAGTTGGCGGCCTGGGGCGTCGCGGAGGAGACGGCGTTCACCACCGAGCTCATCGTCAGCGAGTTCGTCGGGAACGCGGTCCGCTACGGCGCTCCGCCCCTGCGGCTGCGCCTGATCCTCGAGCAGATGCTGACCTGCGAGGTCAGCGACACCGCGGCGGGCGCGCCGCATGTGAAGCACGCCCGTACCGTCGACGAGACCGGCCGGGGGCTCTTCATCATCGGCGGGCTCGCGGACCAGTGGGGCGTCCGCTACCGGGCGCAGGGGAAGACGGTGTGGGCGCAGCAGCCGGTCGCTGTGCCGACGGCCGGTCCGTGACCCGGCGCGCCCTCCTGCCGCGCGGATGCCGCCGTTCAGCCCTGCCCGGTGCGGTCCGGTCCGGTCCGGTCCGCCAGGGCTGAGGGCGCCGTTGCCGCCGGTGGAGCGGGGCGCCCGGCCGGCGACCGCGGGGCCTCGAAGCGCAGCGTCGAACCGCCGACCGCGGGAAGACGGAACTCCTTCGTGCCGCGGCGATGCGCCCGTACATCGCGGGCCGCCCGGCGGGCCCGGAACCCGGGGCCGAGGTCCCCTCGTCATGCCGGGGGCGGCGGCGCGGCGGCGGGTGGTGGCGCCGGGTCCGTCGGCCGCTCCCGGTCGCGGGCGACGCGCCGCGCGGTGCGGGCGAACGCGGCGACCTCGGGCCGCGCCGCCTGCGCCGGCCAGGCCAGGGCCAGGGTCGTCGCGGGCAGGTCCGCCACCGCGACGGCGGCCACGTCCCGGGTCAGGCGGTCGGCGGCGGCCGAGCCGACGACGGTGACGAGCCGGCCGAGGGCCACCCGGTCGACGATCTCGTCCAGGCCCACCGCCGGGCACTGCTCCGTGTAGGCGGGATCCCGCCGGAGTTCGGCGGTGGTCACCGTTCGGCGCCCCGCGAGGCGGTGGCCGCGCGGCAGCAGGGCGACGGGGTCCTCCTGCGCCACTTCGACGGTCGTCAGGCCGGTCAGGTCGTCGCTGCCGAGGCACAGCAGCGCGACATCGGCCGTGCCGGCGCGCAGCGCGCCCACCCGGTCGTAGGTGAAGACGAGCTCGGTGTCGATGCCGTCGTGGGACCTGACGAGCTCCGCGAGCAGGCCCGAGCCGGTGCCGGGCCGGACCGCCAGAGCGAGCCCGGGCGGGGCGGCCGCCTGCCGGGCGCGGCGTACGGCTCCGTCGAGCTCCCCGAGCAGGCGGCGGCACTCTTCGAGGAAGACCTCGCCCGCGGCGGTGAGTTCGACCCGGCGACTGGTGCGCTCGAGCAGGCGGACGTCCATACGGCGTTCCAGCCGGGCCACGGCGCGGGAGAGCGGCGGCTGCGCGATGCCCAGCCGCTGCGCCGCACGGCTGAAGTGCAGCTCCTCGGCGACGGCCAGGAAGTACTCCAGCTCCCGCGTCTCCAGTCGATCCATACCTCCAGAGTATCGCCGCATGTCGGAAGCGTCATGGCTCCTGGCGCCGCCCCTTGGTGCACTGGGACCCGGACCCCGTGGGACGGGCGTCCGGCACACACGACGAAGGGAAGCCACCGCGCATGAGCAGCGAAGAGCGCAAGGTCCAGGAGGTCCTGGCCCGCTACGTCCGCGCGACGGACCGGAGGGACGGCAAGGCGCAGGGCGCCCTGTTCACCGACGACGCCGTCGTGCGGATCCACGCCAGGACCGGCCCCGGTACGTACGAACCCGTCGGCGAGCCCCTGATCGGCGGGGCGGCCGTGGAGTACGCGGTCGAGCACTACATGGCTCCGCACCCGGAGGGCGCCACCGGTCACCACACGACCTCCGATCACCTCATCGAGGTCGACGGCGACCGCGCCCGCATGAACGCCCAGTTCATCGTCTTCCGGACGCAAGCGGCCACCCTGCCGGCCGGCACGCCCGGTGCCCAGGGCACGGTGGAGCCGATCGAGTCCGGGTACTACGACACCGAACTGCGCCGCGTCGACGGCGAGTGGCGGATCGTCCGCCACGACGTCCTGATGGACATGCCCATCGCCCTCCCGGGGGCGTGATGAGGGCCGTGGTCTACCGCCGCTACGGCGGCCCCGAGGTCCTGGAACTCGCCGAACTCCCCGCTCCCAGGACCCATGTCGACTCGGTGCTGGTCCGGGTGCGCGCGGCGGCGCTCAACCCCGCGGACCTGGCGCTGCAGGCGGGGGCACTCGACTCCGCCGTCGACACGTACTTCCCCGTGATCCCCGGCTGGGACATCGCGGGCGTGGTCGAACACGCCGGGCCCGCCGCGCCCGAGTTCACCCCGGGCGACGAGGTCATCGGATACGTCCGCGGGGATGTGCAGCGCGCCCACGGCGGGCTGGCGGAACTGGTCGGCGCCGACGTGCGCACGCTCGTGCGCAAACCCGCCGGCATGTCCTTCGCCGAGGCCGCCGGACTGCCGCTCGCGGGCCTCACCGCCTACCAGGCCGTGGTGCACGCGCTGGCGGTCCGGAAGGACGAGACGCTGCTCGTGCACGGCGCGGGCGGCGGGGTCGGCTCACTCGCCGTGCAGATCGCGCGGGCAAGGGGCGCCCGGGTCATCGGCACCGCCTCCCCCGGAGACCACGCGTATCTGCGCTCGCTCGGAGCCGAGCCCGTCGCCTACGGCCGCGGGACGGCCGGCCGGATCCGGGAACTGACGGCGCACGGGGCGGACGCGGTGCTCGACACCGCGGGCGGCGGGACCCTCGCCGCGACGGCGGAGGCCGCTCGCGCGGGAGCCCGGATCGCCTCCGTCACCGAGGCGGGCACCCCGGGGATCATCCCGGTCTTCTGCCGGCTCGACCGGGCGGATCTCACCGCGCTGGTGGAACTCGCCGAGGCCGGAGGGCTGTCCGTGCGCATCGCCGCCACCTACCCGCTGGAGCGCGCGGCCGACGCCCAGCGCGCCCTGGCCGCGGGCGGCACCCGGGGCAAGGTGGTCGTCGAGATCGCCTGAGGTCCCGGTCCGCGGCCACCGCGTGTCCGCGGACCGGGACGTCCGACCGCCGCTTTGAAGTCGCCGCCCGTTCTTGGTTCGATCACCCGGCGGGGCCGCACGGCGGGTACGCGCCCGGGACGTGTTGATCGAGGTGGTGAACGGCAGGAATGGATGCTCTCGTGGAGAATGACGCGTCACTCGCGTGGGTCGGAGTGGACCGGGTGGCCGAGGAGGCGTACCGCCTCCTCCTCTCCCGCGACAGCGCGACCGCCGACGACGTGGTGGGGGCCCTCGGGGTGACGGACGGCGAGGCGCTGGCGCTGCTCGAACGGCTCCACCACGCCGGGCTGATGAGCCGCCGCTCCTCGGGGGAGTTCTTCACGGTGGATCCCCGCCACGCGCTGCACGCCCTGGTGGAGTCGCGCGAGCGCCGGCTGGCCGCGGTGCGGGAGTCCGCGGGGCCGCTCGGGGCGATCTTCGACGCGGCGCGGCGGGCCCGTGACGGCGGCCCCGGCACCAGCGTGATCAGCGGGCTGGAGGCCGTCGGGGACCGTTACTACCGGCTCAAGCAGACCGCGCGGACCGAGCTGTGCGCCCTGGACCGGCCACCGTTCCTGCTGGCCCCGAACGAGCCGCTGGACGAGGCCGCGGTCCGGCGCGGCGTGCGGGTCCGCGCGGTGTACGCCGCCGCGAGCTTCGAAGCCGACGGGAGGTGGCAGGAGTTGGGCAGCCTCGTCTCCCGCGGGGAGGAGGCCAGGGTCGTCCCGGCGCTGCCGATCAAACTGGCGATGGCCGACCGGTCGGCCGCGATGGTGTCGCTGAGCCTGTCGGTGGGGAGCGCCGAGTACCTGTACACCGAGGCTCCGCCCCTCCTGGAGGCCCTGGGCGAGTTCTTCGAGCACTATTGGGCGGCCGCCGTCCCGTTGACCGGTTCCCCCGCCTCCGGGACGCTGCCCCCGGCGGCGTCCGCGGACGGGGCGGCCCCGGGCCGGCGGCCCACCGACGAGGAGCGGAACCTGCTCGCGCTCTTCGCGGCCGGCGTCAAGGACGAGGCGATCGCCCGCCAACTGGGCATCTCGCCGCGAACCCTGCGCCGCAGGATCCAGGACCTGTTCACCGAACTCGGTGCCACCAACCGCTTCGGCGCCGGCGTCGCGGCGGCCCGCCGCGACTGGATCTGACCGCCACGGGATCCGGCGTCTTCGCGGGAACACCGGCTTCCGGCATCGGTCCGGCGGGCACGGCCACCGGGCGGGCGAGGGCACGCGGCCCCGCCGCGAGGCCGTGCACAGGGCACACCTCGATGGCCCCTTCTGGCCACTGACCGGTATCGGCAGCGCAGGACGTTGGTCACCAAAGGATCACCCGGCTAGAACTGGTGTGCGCCCGCACGGCGTGTCACTCGGCCGGGATGCCCGGTCATCCGTTGATGAAGGAGCTTTGGTGGCACCTGCCCATCCTCCTGCGCGCCGTTCGGCGATACCGCGATCCCTCGCGGCCCTCGTCGCGGGCGTCAGCCTGACGGTCTTCACGGCCGTCGACCAGTCCCCCGCCGCCGCGGCCCCGGTACCGACGCCACCCGCCGTGCCGGCGCCCTACGCCGCCCACGACCCGAACGCCGGCGAACAGCCCGCCGCCGGGCGGTACATCGTCACCCTGCGCGAGCCGGCCGCGGCGACGTACACCGGCGGAGTGGCCGGAAAGGCCCGCACGGCACCCCGGGCGGGCGAGGGACTGAAGACCGGCTCCGCCCCCGTCCGCGCCTATCGGGCCTACCTGCACCAGCGGCAGGACGACGCGGCGGCCACCGTGGGCGCCCGGGTGATCTCGTCGTACTCGGCGGCGCTGAACGGCTTCACGGCCGAACTGCGGCCGCGGCAGGTCGAGGAGCTGCGCGCCGACCCCTCGGTGGTGTCGGTGGTCAAGGACGAACTGCGCAAGCCGCTGGCCGCCGTCAACTCGACCGACTACCTGGGCCTGAGCGGGAAGACCGGGGTGTGGGCCGGCAACGGCGGCGTCGGCAACGCGGGCAAGGGCGTGGTGGTCGGCGTCGTCGACACCGGCATCGCCCCGGAGAACCCGTCGTTCGCCGGTGCCCCGCTCGGAACGCAGCCGGGTGCCGAACCGTATCTGGACGGCTCGGCCATCACCTACCGGAAGGCCGACGGGGGCACCTTCACCGGCGCCTGCACCGCGGGCGTCCAGTTCACCGCCGCGGACTGCTCCACCAAGATCGTGTCCGCGCGCTACTTCGTGGACAACTTCGGCAGCGGCCACATCGGCGGTCCGGCGACCGGCGAGTACCTCTCGCCGCGGGACGGCGAGGCGCACGGCTCGCACACGGCCAGCACGGCCGCAGGAGCCAACGGGGTCGACGCCGACCTCGGCGGCGTCCCCATGGGCACGATCTCCGGAGTCGCGCCGGCCGCCAAGGTGGCCGTCTACAAGGCCTGCTGGAGCGGCCCCGACACGCACGACACCACGGACGACGGCTGCGCCACCGGAGACCTGCTGGCGGCGATCGACGCGGCCGTCGCCGACAACGTCGACGTGATCAACTACTCGATCGGTTCGGCCGGCGGCGCGCTGTCCACGGACTCGGTGGTGGACGAGGCGTTCCGCAACGCGGCCGCGAGCGGCATCTTCGTCGCGACCGCGGGCGGCAACTCGGGCCCCGGGGACAGCACCGTGGACAACGCCTCGCCGTGGATCACCACGGCGGCGGCGAGCTCCATGCCCACCCGCGAGGCCACGGTCGAACTCGGCGACGGCGAGAACGTGCTGGGCGCGTCCGTCTCGCTGCCCGCGGGCGGCGGCGAGGTCGCCGGACCGCTGGTCGCGGCGGCCGCCGCCGGCACCCCGATCGCCGTCAGGCCGCAGCTGTGCGGCCCGGACAGCCTGGACTCCGCCCGGGTCAGGGGTGCGATCGTGCTGTGCGAACGCGGAACGTACGACCGGCTCGCCAAGTCCGCCGAGGTCAAGCGGGCGGGCGGCATCGGGATGATCCTGGTGAATCGGGAGCCCGACTCCACGGACCTGGACGCCCACGGCGTCCCCACCGTCGCGGTCGACGCGGACGGATACGAGGCGCTGGTCTCGTACGCGGGCGCCGAGGCACCGACCGCGACGCTCGTGGACGGCAACCCGCACAAGCTGGCGTCGGTCGCCGTCCCGCAGATCGCCGGGTTCTCCTCGCGCGGCCCGGTCCAGGCCGACGGCGGCGACCTGATCAAGCCCGACCTCGCGGCCCCCGGTGTGGCCGTCCTCGCCGACGGCGCCAACGCGGCGGGCGAGCGGCCCCGGTTCACCTTCATGTCGGGCACCTCGATGGCCTCCCCGCACGTGGCGGGTCTCGGCGCGCTCTACCTGGGGCTGCACCCGCAGGCGACGCCGGCCGAGATCAAGTCCGCGCTGATGACCACCACCCAGCCGACCGTGACCGGGGCCGGGGAGGCCTCGGACGACGTCTTCGCACAGGGCAACGGACAGGTCGACGCGACCCGCTACCTGCACCCCGGGCTGCTGTACCTCAACGGCCCCGCCGACTGGACGCGGTACGTCGACGCCGTCAAGGGCGACACCACGGCGCCCGCGCCCTCCGACCTCAACCTGGCGTCGATCGGCGTCGGTTCGCTCGCCGGGCGGCAGACCGTCACCCGTACCGTGACGTCGACCGAGCCCGGCACCTTCACCGCGGACCCGGTGCGGATCCCCGGCGTGGAGACCACCGTCGAGCCGCGCTCCCTGACCTTCACGGAGCCGGGGCAGGCCAAGACGTTCCAGGTGACCTTCACCCGGACCACCGCGCCCCTGGGCGAGTACGCCTCGGGCTACCTGACCTGGCGCGACGGCAAGCAGAGCGTGCGCAGTGCGGTCGCGGTACGGCCGGTGACCCTGGTCGCGCCCGCCGCGCTCAAGGCCTCGGGCAGCTCCGGCCGTGCCACCGTGACCCTCAAGGGCGGCGAGGACCGCGAGGTCCCGCTGGAGCTCACCGGGCTGTCCCGGGGGCTGCGGGTCGAGGGCTCGGGCACCGTCGGCGGCGCGGCCCGCACCCACGTCGTGGAGGTGCCCGCCGGGACGAAGCACGCCCGGTTCGCCCTCGACGCCGCCGACGACACCGCGGACCTGGACCTGTCGGTCCACCGGCTCAACGAGTACGGCGACACCGCGCTCGTCGACCGCGCGGCCACCGACTCCGCCGACGAGCAACTCGACCTGGAGGACCCCGAACCCGGCCTGTACGAGGTCGAGGTGGACTTCTTCGCCGGGACCGGACCGCTGGGCTTCACCGTGACGAGCTTCGCCCTCGGCGACAAGGGCGCCGAGGGCTCGTTCACCGCGCAGCCCGCCACGGCGGCACTGCGGGCCGGTGGCACCACCCCGGTCGCCCTGTCCTGGAAGGGCCTCAAGGCCGGCGCGGTCTACCTCGGCCGGGTCACCTACGGGGACACCGGACGGACGACGTACGTGACCGTCACCGGCGACCCGCGCACCGGTCCGCCCGGCGGCGCTCCGGGCGCGCGTCCCGCGGTCACCGTCCGGCCCGACTACGCCGTGCCCGGTCAGTCCGCCGTCGTCGTGGCGACGGGACTGACTCCGGCCGTCGACTTCCAGATCCGGGTGAAGGGCTCCGGCCGGGTCCTGGCGAGCGGACGCACCACCGACGACGGAGGCGTCGGCCGTCTGGTCACCCTGCCGGCCGACCTCGCCACCGGAAAGCAGACGCTGGAGGTCGGGTACGGCGGCCGGAGCGCGGGCGACTCCTTCACCGTCGCCGGCCTGGTCCTGGGCGACGCCGAACACGGCGACGCCCACGCCTTCGACGGCAACCCGCTGGCCACGATGACCGCGGCCATCCGGGGCGAGGGCAAGGTGCGCATCACCGTCCGCGGCGCCTCCGGCACCTACCTGGACCGGACCCTGGCCGCCGACTCGGGTGAACTGGGCTGGTACGCCTGGAAGTCCGAGCCGGTCGAGACGAGGCCGGAGAAGCTCACCGCCACCCTCGGAGTGATCGGGGAGCACGGCCGCGCCGGGCAGAGCAGGTCGGTGACGTGGACTCCCAAGGCCCTGAAGGCGAGCACCGCGTCGATCTCCGAGGACCGCGAGGAGAAGCACGCCGCGAAGGTGAGTTTCACCAACAACTCCGACGTGCCGGTCTTCGCGACGCTGCGCTACAAGCTGACCGACGGAGACCTGGTCCTCGCCACCCTGCAGGCCGACCCGGAGGACACGTTCAGCCGCTCGTACGACACGACCGGAGTGGACCGCCTCGACCTCGTGCTCGACGGCACGACCGTCGCGACGTACCGCAACCGGGACCGCGCCGGGCTCAGCGGACGGCCCGCGATGGTGGAGCCGTTCTACGCGACCTTCCGGCGCGGCGGCACGGCCGGGCACGACGGCGGTTCCGCGCCGCTGAAGATGACCGTGACCAACCGACCCGCGGCGTACAGCGGCGGATTCTCCCTGTCGGTCGGCGAGGGCCCGGAGATCTACGCGGGCATGTCGCTCTTCATCAACGAGCCCATCCCCACCACGCGCAGCCCGCAGGAGGGGGCGCCGATCTCCCGGACCGTCACGGTGCCCGCCGGGCGGCCGCTGTGGGCCACCGCCTACTACGAGATCAACGGCCCGATCTTCCAGGCCCTGGCGGTGCGGCGGATCATCGTGCCGCCGGTGGCCGCGGAGGACCTCGAACCGGTGCGCGGCTCCAGGCCCCGGCCGGCGTTCGTCGTCGACGCCATGCCCCGCGAGGCCACGGCCGGTACCACCGTGTCGGTCACCGCGGCGGGCCTGTCCCCCCGTGAACGCTTCACCGTGCGGATCGACGGGCGGGTCGTCGCCCTCGGCCGCGCGACGGCGGAGGGCTTCGCCCACGCGTTCGTACCGGTCCCGCGCGGCCACGGCCGTACGCTGACGGTACGGGTGGCCGGGACCGGGGCGGGTCGTTCGGGCGAGACCGTGCTCGGGGTCTCCGGATAGGCACGTGCCCGGCCGGCGTACTTCCCGTGGGGAGTGCGCCGGCCGGGCCGCGACCGCGCGGAACGGCCGCCCGGTCAGCGGGAGGGAGCGGGCGGGCGCAGTTCCCCGGAGCCGCGGGCCACCAGCCGGGTCTCGACCAGGATGGTGCGGGCACGGGACCGGTCGCCCTCGAGGCGCTCCAGGGCCGTGGAGCCCGCCAACTCGCCCATGGTGACGGGATTCTGCGCCACCACGGTGAGGGCGGGTTCGAGGATGGCGGCCATGGGGACGTCGTCGAAGGCGACCACCGCGACGTCCTTCCGCCTGCTGCGGGCGAGTTCGGTCATGACCCCGATCGTCATGACGTTGTTGCCCGACAGCAGCGCGGTGGGCGGATCGGGCAGGGCGAGCAGGCGCCCCGTCGCCTCGGCGGCACCCGCCGGGTCGTGGGCGTCGACGACCAGGGTCCGGTCGTAGGGCAGCCCCGCGTCGGCGAGCGCCGCGCGGTAGCCGGCGAGCCGCTCGCGGCGCGTGTAAAGCCGGGCCGGCAGGTCGCCGATGAAGCCGATCCTGCGGTGTCCACCGGTGATCAGGTGCGTGACGCCCTCCTGCGTGCCGGCGCGGTTGGAGCTCACCACGGTGTCGGCGGTCAGACCGCTGCCGGGCCGGTCGAGGAAGACGACCGGCATCCCGGCGGACCGGTGGGACTTCAGGTGGGTGTGGTCGGCGCCCACCGCCGGCGCGACCATGAGCACGCTGACCCGGCGGGCCAGGAAGGTGCGGATCAGGGCGAGTTCCCGCTCCGGGTCGTCGTCGGACGAACCCATCAGCAGGGTCAGCCCGTGGCCGTGCACGGCGTCCTCGATGCCGCCGGCGACAGCGCCGAAGAACGGGTTGCCGACGTCCGGCACCACCAGGCCGACGGTGGTGTCGGGGCCTCCCACCCTCATGCTCCGGGCCATGAGGTTGGGCTGGAAGCCGAGCTTCGCCACGGCGTCCAGCACCCGCCTCCTGGTCTCCGGGGAGCTGGGACCGTCCTCGTTCAGCACCCGGGAGACCGTTTTTGCGCTGACCCCCACCTCGCGGGCCACGTCGGCGAGGGTCGGTCTGCGGGTCGCTGTCATGGACCACCTTTTCTCTGGATGTCGGACCCGCGGTTGCCGGGGCCGTCGGTCAGCTCCCCCGAACCCCTGCTGCCGAGGCCGCGTCACTGTCCGCCACGACCGTACCGCCGTCCGGGCGCACGCTGAGCGCGCCGGTCATGATGGCCACGACTTCCGCCATGGAGTAGTCCGACGGCCTGATGACGGCCTCGCGCCGGCCGAGCCGGTGGACGTGGACGCGGTCGGCGATCTCGAAGACATGGGGCATGTTGTGGCTGATGAGGATCACCGGGATGCCCTTGTCGCGGACCCGGCGGATGAGGTCGAGGACCTGTCCGGACTCCTTGACCCCGAGGGCGGCGGTCGGCTCGTCCATCACCACGACGCTGCGCGCCCAGGCGGCGGCGCGGGCGACCGCGACGGCCTGGCGCTGGCCGCCGGAGAGCGTCTCGACCGGCTGGGTGAGCGAGCCGACGCCGACCTTGAGCTCGGCCATGTGCGCGGCGGCCTGCTGCCGCATGGCCTTCTTGTCGAGGAGCCGGAAGACCGAGCCGAGCACTCCGGCGCGGCGGATCTCGCGGCCCAGGAACATGTTCGAGGCGATGTCCATGGACGCGGCGACGGCGAGGTCCTGGTACACCGTCTCGATGCCGTGCGCCCGTGCGTCCTGCGGCCCGCCGAACCTGATCGGCCTGCCGTGCAGCCTGATCTCACCGGCGTCCGGCACCAGGGCCCCGGTGAGCGCCTTGATGAGGCTGGTCTTGCCCGCGCCGTTGTCGCCGATGACGGCCAGCACCTCGCCGGGCAGCAGGTCGAAGTCGGCGTCGTCGATCGCCGTCACATGGCCGTAGCGCTTGACCAGTCCGCGTGCGCTGAGGACGGGTTCGGGCCCGCCGGCCGTCGTGGGCTGCGCCGGCCGGGGTGCCGTGCCGTCGCCCTGCGCGGGCGGCTCCGGCTCGTGGGGGGAGGAGGGGCCGGTCATCGGGTCCCCTTTCGCGAGAGCTGGTCGACGGTCACCGCGAGGATCACCAGGACGCCGGTGACCAGCGTCTGGTAGACGGACGAGACGCCCATCAACTGGAGGCCGTTGCGGAAGACGCCGACGATGAGGACGCCGACGAAGGTGCCGAGCACCGTGCCGCGGCCGCCGAACAGGCTCGTGCCGCCGAGCACCACCGCGGTGATGCTGTCGAGGTTGTCGGTCTGCCCCGCCTGGGGGTCGCCGACCCCGGTCCGCGACACCAGCAGCAGGGCGGCGATCCCGTAGACCAGTCCGGCCACCGTGTAGACGCCGACGGTGAGACGGGAGACCCGGATGCCGCTGAGCCGGGCGCTCTCCGCGCTGTTGCCGAGCGCGTAGACGTGCCGGCCCCAGGCGGTGCTGCTCAGCGCGTAGGCGAAGCCCAGGAAGAGCGCGATGGTGACCAGCGAACCGTAGGTCACGTCGGTCCTGCCGAGCGGGAAGGTGCGGCCGAGGAAGGTCAGGGGTTCGGGCAGGCCGGTGACCGTCTGCTCGGCGGAGTAGATGTGGGTCAGCGCGAAGGCCACGTTGAGCATGCCCAGCGTCACGATGAACGGCGGCAGGGGCACCGTCCGCACCAGCAGCCCGTTGACCAGGCCGAAGCCGCCGCAGGCCAGCACGCCGAGGGCGATGGCGAGCAGCGCGGGCAGGGGTCCGCCCACGGCCGTCTTGGCGATGAGGATGCCGCCGAACGCCATCACCGCGCCGCAGGACAGGTCGATGCCGGCGGTGAGGATGATCAGCGTCTGGCCGATGGCCAGGGTCCCGACCACCATGACCTGCTGGAGGATCAGGGAGAAGTTGCCGCCCGACAGGAACTGGTCGGTCGTCGTCGAGAAGAACACCGACGCCAGGACGAGGGCGGCGAGCGGCCCCGCCGCCGGCGCCGTCAGGAACCGGCGCAGCGCGGCCGGTTCCTTGGCGCCGGCGGGGAGCGGAGTGGAGACGGACACGGTGCTCAGCCCCAGCAGTTCTGCTGACCGAAGCCGGTGTCCTCGGACGCCGAGCCGGTCTGCGGCTTGTCGGTGATGAGCTGGACGCCGGTGTCGGTGTAGCCGGACGCCTTCTTGCCGGACTTGGCGTACTCGGCGATCGCCTTCACGCCGTCGGCGGCCATCTTCAGCGGGTACTGCTGCGAGGTGGCGGCTATCTTGCCGTCCTTGACCGCCTGCACGCCGGTGCAGCCGCCGTCGATGGCGACGATCATGACGTCCTTCTCGCGGCCCTTGGCCTTGATGGCGGTGTAGGCGCCGAGCGCCGCGGGCTCGTTGATCGCGTAGACCAGGTTGATGTCGGGCGCCTTCTGCAGGCAGTTCTCCATGGCGGTCTGGCCCTTGGCCTGGTCGCCACCGGTGTCCTGGGAGCAGACGATCGACGGGTCGGAGGCGCCGACTCCGAAGCCCTTGATGAAGCCCTCGTGCCGCTGGACGCCGACGGACACACCCGGGGCCAGGTCCAGGGTGGCGATCTTCACCGGCTTGCCGCCCATCGCGGCCTTGGCGTAGGCGCCGATGAGTTCGCCGGCCTTCACGTTGTCGGTGGCGAACAGCGCGTCGACGGCGCTCTGCGGCTCCGGCGGGGTGTCGAGCGCGATGACGAGTACGCCCTTGGCGCGGGCCTTCTCGATGGCGGGGACGATGGCCTTGGAGTCGTTCGGAGTGATCAGCACGCCCTTGACCCCGGAGGCGACCATGTTCTCCAGCGCGGTGACCTGGCTCGCGTTGTCACCGTCGAACTTGCCCGCCGCGGTGCTCAGATCGACGTTCGAGCTCTTGGCCGCCTGCGCGGCGCCTTCCCTCATCTTGACGAAGTAGGGGTTGGTGTCGGTCTTGGTGATCAGACCCACCTTCACCTTGCCCCCGGACGGGGAGCCGCCGCCGGAACCGGAACCGCACGCGGCCAGGGACAGTGCGAGGCCGACGGCACCGACGACGAGGACCGGACGGGCTCTACGGGACATGTGCGACTCCTACGGGAAGCAGTGAGCGGGGACGGCCGAATGGCGCGCTGCGTACGGCGAAGGATCTCGCCAGGAGAGTGCCATCGTTGACACATGTCATCGTTGACACCGCTTGCGGAGGATGATGGACTCCCGCTCCGGCAACGTCAATGCCTTTGCGCCGGAAGCACGTTGGCGCTCCGGCCGAGCGGAACCCCGTAGCCGGCCCGGGCCCCTCGTCGGCCTGGCCGGCATCCCCGTCCCCACCTGGAGGAACACCACATGCAGCCGCGTCAGGTCACCGTGCTGGGAGAGTGCGTCGCCGATGTCTTCCCCGAGCCCGGGTCCGGGACCGCCCAGACCGCCGGGAGCGCCCGTACCGCCGGGAGCGTCCGTACCGCCGGGAGCGCCCTTGCCGCCGGGCACGGCGTTTCCCCGGAGCGCGGGCAGAGCCTGCGCCTGCGTGTGCTGCCGGGCGGCGGACCCGCCAACACCGCGGTGGGACTGGCCCGTCTGGGCACGCCGACCCGGCTGCTGGCGCGGCTGTCCGGGGATGTCTTCGGCCGTCTCTTCCGCGCCCACCTGCTGGAATCGGGCGTCGACCTGTCGGCTGCGGCCGCCGCGCCCGAGCCCAGCACGCTCGCGGTCGCCGACGTCGACGCCGAGGGCCAGGCCGCGTACTCCTTCCACGCCGAGGGCACCGCGGACTGGCAGTGGACGCGCGAGGAGCTGACGGACGCCGGCCTGGACGGCTCGGTCTGCGTGCACTCCGGTTCGCTCGCGCTGGTCAGGGAACCCGGCGGTTCCCTCGTGGAGGAGATGCTGGCCGGGGCGCGGCGGCACGCGACGGTCAGCATCGACCCCAACGTCCGGCCCGCGCTGGTCGATCCGCGGGTCTACCGGGACCGGGCGGCCACGTGGTGCGCGACGGCGGACATCCTGCGCCTCAGCGAGGACGACCTCGCCGTACTGGCCCCGGACACCCCGCTGGAGGCGGCCTGCGACGGCTTCCACGCCTCGGGCGCACGACTGGTCGTGGTCACCCGCGGGGCACGGGGCGTCCTCGCCTCGCTCGACGGCCGGCGGGTCCGCGTGCCCGGGGTGCCCGCGCGGGTGGTCGACACGGTCGGCGCCGGCGACTCCTTCACCGCCGGGCTGCTCCACCACCTCGGCGGGCGCGGCCTGCTCGGCGGCCGCCTCGATCGCCTGGGCGTCGACGATGTCGTGGCGGCCTGCGGATACGCGACCCGGGTGGCCGCGCTGACCTGCGCCGTCGCCGGCCCGAACCCGCCGTGGGCGCACCAAGTGAAGCCGGAGAACGATGACTTGAGCGCGGGGTCCGGATCATGAACGACCGCGGCCGATCCCGTTCGAGGCGTTGACGGGTCCCCGGCGGGGGCCCATGATCTGACATCGATCGGGTGTCAGCGATGACATGTGTCAACGATGACACACCTCCGCCTCCGTGCCAGAGAGTGGGTTCACATGCGTCGAAGAGTCGGGGCGCTGCTCGTCGCCCTGATCGCGAGCCTGGCCGCGTTGCTGCCGGGCACACCGGCGGCCGCCGGCACCGTAGGGGACTATCCGGAATTCCCGTACCCGGCCACCACCTACAGCGAGCCGTTCCGCGGCCAGTTCCACTTCAGCTCGCGGTCGGGCTGGATGAACGACCCCAACGGCCTGGTGTACGCCAACGGGCTGTACCACTTCTACTACCAGCACAACCCGCACGGCCTGGACTGGGACACCATGCACTGGGGCCACGCCACCAGCCCCGATCTGGTGCACTGGACCCAGAAGCCGATCGCGCTCGAACCCGGCGTGCACGCCGGGACGCTCTTCTCGGGCGGCGGCGTCGTGGACAAGGACAACACCTCCGGACTCAAGACCGGTTCCCTCGACCCGATCGTGGTGTTCTCCAACACCGACGGCGTCAGCGTCTTCTACAGCAACGACAACGGCCAGACCTTCCAGGCGTACGACAAGGGCCGCAAGCAGATCGAGATCCCGAACGAGAGCCGTGACCCGAAGGTGTTCTGGGACGCGGCACGCCACCGCTGGGCCATGGTCGTCTGGTCCAACCAGGGCGGCAACGGCGTCAACATCTACACCTCGCCGAACCTCCTGGACTGGACCCTCGCCAGCCGCTACCAGGCGCCCTGGCTCTTCGAGTGCCCCGACATGTTCCCGCTGGCACTGGACGGCAAGTCCGGACAGCAGCGGTGGGTCCTGACCTCGGCCTCCAGCCAGTACGTCGTCGGCTCCTTCGACGGTACGACCTTCCGTACCGACTGGACCGGCCCGGAGCAGATGGACCTGGGCACCACCTACGCGGGCGGCACCTTCTACGCCGCGCAGACGTTCACGAACGCCCCCGACGGCCGCACCGTGCAGATGGCCTGGCAGGGCGGCAACCGCGGCAGCACCTGGACCGGCAACTCGACCTTCCCGGTGACGCTGGATCTGATCAGCACCCCGGACGGGCCGCGGATCACCCGCACGCCGGTCGCCGAGCTCGGCTCGCTGGCCTCGGAGACCAAGAGCTGGAAGAACGAGACGGTCAACGCGGCCAAGGGAGCCAACCTCTTCTCGGGCATCAAGGCCGACACCTACGAGATCACCGCCCAGTTCGACGTGAAGGGCGCGACCGCGACGCAGTTCGGCTTCGACCTGCACGCCCGGTCGGACGGCTCGGCCGACCGCAGCGTCGTCTACGACACCAAGGCGCAGACCCTCCGGGGCAAGCCCCTCAAGCCGCGGAACGGGAAGGTCACGATGCGGCTCCTCGTCGACCGCGGGCAGCTCGAGACCTTCGCCGACGGCGGACTCTACTCCCTGTCCGACAACGTCGACTTCGACTCCGCGGCGGACAGCCAGGGCATCCGGCTCTTCGCCGTCGGCGGCAAGGTGAAGCTGGACAGCGCCACCTTCACGCGCCTCAACACCAGCTGGGGCACGGCGCAGTCCACGCTGCTCAGCAACCTCAAGGGTCCCTGGCACGCCGTGGGCGGGGCGTGGACCGACGTCAGCGGCGGCAAGCGCGCCTCCACCGGCGGCGACGGCTTCTACATGAGCGCGGGCAGCGGATCCGACGCCGTCTACCAGGGCGACCTCACCCTGGACACCGCCCGTGCCGCCGGACTGACCTTCCGCGCGAACTCCTCGGGCGCCGGCTACACGGCGAACATCGACACCAGCGGCGTCGTCAAGCTGTGGCGGCCGGGCAAGGACATCGCCGTCGTGTCGACGCCCATCACCGCCGGCCGCACCTACCACCTGAAGGTGCAGACGAACGGCTCCCGCATCCGCGTGTGGCTGGACAACGGTGCCGACCCCGTCATCGACGCCACCGACGACGCCTACAGCAGCGGCCTGTTCGGGGTGAACGTCTACAACGGAACGGCGACGGTGCAGAACCTGAACACCGGAACGGCCGGATTCTCGGCCTTCCCCGCCGGACGCTGGACACCGCGCGGGGGCACCTGGACGGTCACCCCGGACGGGCTGAAGGGCGGTTCGTCGCAGGACGGCTTCTACCTGAGCGACCGTACGGGCGGTGACTTCAGCTACGAGGGCGACCTGTCCGTCACGAACGGCACCGCGACCGGTCTCACCTTCCGCGCGAACTCCTCGGGCGCCGGCTACACGGCCAACATCGACACCAGCGGCGTGGTCAAGCTGTGGCGTCCCGGCCGGGACATCGCGACCCACACCACGCCGATCGTCGAGGGCCGCACCTACCACCTCAAGGTGCGCACCGACGGCTCCCGCATCCGGGTGTGGTTCGGCAACGGTGCCGACCCCGTCATCGACGCCACCGACGACGCCTACACCAGCGGCCTGTTCGGGGTGAACGGCTACGCCGCGAACACGCTGGCGCAGAATCTGACCATCGGCTGACCCACCGGAAGACCGTACCGGGGCAGGCCCGCGCGCCTGTCCCGGGCGGTTCCCGATCGTCTGCGTTTCCAACGTTGAACAGGCCCGGGTACGCCCGGCGGAATTCCGGCCGGTGGCAACTCACCGCAGGTCAGGCTGATTTCACCGATGTCTCGAAGCTCGATCCGGCCTGCGCCGGTAAGGGCCCGGGGCGTCCACGGGCTGCGCCGGCACGCCCTCGGGGCCGGATGACAACGTTTGACGAGGGGTCTGGACACGGCGCCGGGGCCCTGCTTTCATGCTCACCGCGTCCGAAGTTTCCAACGTTGTACAACCACGTTTCCGACGTGTGCCGCTCTTGGTCCCAGGCACCTCACACCCCTGACCCGCAGCTTTCCTGTCCAGGCGTCGATGACTCCCACGGAAGGTGCACCATGAGTCCTGGCCGACGACGTACCACCCGCTTTGCTCGGTTAACCGCCCTGGTATCGCTCCTCCTCGGAGCGGCTCTGCTGACGCCGCCCCCGGCGACCGCCCGGCCCGCCGACACGACCGACACCACCGCCTCCGCTTCCGCCTCCGCGAGCGCCGACACCGGCCTGCGCGGGGACTACTACCGGATGTCCAGCGGCACCGCCCTCGACTTCGCCCAGTACACCGGCACCCGGATCGACGGCTCGCTGCACGTCGACGACCTGCTGCCCACCCTGCGGACCTACGCCGGCACCACCGACAACGTCGCCGTGCGCTGGACCGGCCGGCTCGAGGTGCCCTCCGACGGCACATACACGTTCTACATCAAGGGCGACAACGGCTTCCGGATGTCCCTCGACGGCGCGAGCGTGATCGACCACTGGACCACCGACTGGGACGTGCAGACCACCTCCCGGCCGATCACCCTGACCGCGGGCCTGCACGAGCTGTCGCTCGACTACAACCAGGGCAACGGCGGCGCCTACCTGCACACCGAATGGTCGGGGCCGGGCTTCGACCGCCGCCCCGTACCGGACTCGGCGCTGCACCTGCCCGACGGCTTCGCGCCCGCCGACGCCCAGGCCTCGGTCGCCACCTCCGGCCGCACCGCCACCGTGGATCTGGGTTCCCCCGTGACGGACCTCCCCGCCGGCGCGGCCTCGCACGTCGCCCTGCTGTCCGGCGGAACCCGCTGGTCGGCCACGGTGTCCCGCGACCCCAAGCACCCCTCGAGACTGGTCCTGAAGCCCGGTGAGTCCGACACCCCGGTCTCGCTCAACGCCGACGTACGGATCAGCTACGACGGCAGGGGCGGCATCACCACCGCGAGCGGCGACGTCGGGCCCTTCTCGGTCGTCGCGCGCAACGACTCGACGTGGTACTTCCAGACGAAGTGGGCCAAGGACGTCTCCCCGTCCCGCCCGCTGCCCGACTACCCGCGGCCGCAGCTGACCCGCAAGCAGTGGAAGAACCTCAACGGGACCTGGCAGTTCCAGCCCACCGCGCAGGACACGGCGCTCCCCCAGGGCAAGCTGAGCGGCAGCATCGTCGTCCCGTACCCGATGGAGTCGGGCCTGTCGGGCGTCGCCCGGCACCACGACTGGTCGCTGTACCAGCGCACCTTCGCCGTCCCCGAGGACTGGCGGATCCGCTCCGGCAACCGGCTGAACCTCAACTTCGGCGCCGTCGACTACGAGGCCTGGGTCTACGTCAACGGCCGCGAGGTCGCCCACCACACCGGCGGCTACCAGGCGTTCACCGCCGACGTCACCGACGCCCTGACCGGACGCGGCCCGCAGACCCTGCTGGTGAAGGTCAAGGACACCACCGACGACCGCTACGCCCTGGGCAAGCAGTCCCGCGACCCCAGCGGCATCTGGTACACCCCGAGTTCGGGCATCTGGCAGACCGTCTGGATGGAGCCGGTCCCCGAGGCGTCCGTGGAGTCGCTGGTGCTGACCCCGAACGTCGCGGACTCCTCGCTCGCCGTCACCGTACGGCCGGGCGCGGGCACCCCCGCGGGTGCCAGGGTCACCGCGACCGCCTACACCCGCGACGGCCGCAAGGCGGGCTCGGTCACCGGCGACGCGGGCACCGCCCTGCGGCTGCCCGTCCCCCGCGCCCGCCTGTGGAGTCCGGACGACCCGTATCTGTACGACCTCGAGGTCACCCTCACCGCCGGGCGCGCAAAGGACCGCGTCGGCTCCTACTTCGGCATGCGGTCGATCGAGGTGGCCCCCGCCGGCGGGACCAACCGGATCAAGCTCAACGGCAAGCCGGTGTTCGTGCTCGCCACCCTGGACCAGGGATTCTGGCCCGACGGCCTGTACACCGCGCCGACCGACGAGGCCCTGAAGTACGACCTCGTCCAGCACAAGGAGCTCGGCTTCAACGCGGTCCGCAAGCACATCAAGGTCGAACCCGCCCGCTGGTACTACTGGGCGGACAAGCTGGGCCTGATGGTCTGGCAGGACATACCCAGCCGGGGCACGGCCGCCGCCGGCACCCCGGAGACCGAGACCTTCGTCGACCAACTGCACCAGATCGTCGACCAGCACATCAGCACCCCGTCCCTCCTGGTCTGGACGCTGATGAACGAGGGCTGGGGCGAGTGGAGCAAGGAGGCCACCGGTCAGCTCGCCGACGCCGTCAAGCGGCAGGACCCCGCCCGCCTGGTCGACGCCCACTCCGGCGTCAACTGCTGTGCCTCCAAGGGCGACTCGGGCCGCGGCGACCTGATCGACTTCCACGACTACCACGGCCCGGCCAACCCGGCCCCGGACGCCGGCCGCGCCGCCGTCGACGGCGAGCACGGCGGCTACTCCTACCTCGTCCCCGGCCACATCCTCGGCACCGCGGGCGGCCAGGACTACGGCGACGCCGCCCACAGCAAGGAGGAACTGACCGCGGCCTACGTGGAGAACACCCGCAGACTGCTGCGCCCGGCCGCGTGCGGTCTGTCCGGATCGGTCTACACGCAGATCACGGACGTCGAGGGCGAGCTCAACGGCCTGATCACCTACGACCGCGACGTGGTCAAGGTGCTCCCGGAACAGGTACGGGAGGTCAACCGCCAGGTCATCGCGGCCGGTGCCGCCGCGGGCGGGACCGACGTGCCGCCCGGCACCCCCGGGGCGCGGGGCGTCGGCTGGTGGCCCCTGCACGAAGGGACCGGCACCGTCGCCGAGGACGTCGCCGGTGACCACGACGGCACCCTGACGGGCGGGACGAGCTGGACGACCGGCCCCAACGGCGCCGCCCTGCAACTCGACGGCCGCACCGGCTTCGTCGACACCGGCGCCCCGGTCCTGAACACCGACACCCACGACTACTCGGTGGCCGCCTGGGTCCGGCTGGACGACAAGGGCCACTTCAGCACCGCGGTCTCCGTCGACGGAGACACCAACAGCGCCTTCTACCTGCAGTACTCGCAGGCCGACAAGCGGTTCGCGTTCAGCTTCGCCGGCAGCAGGGCCCTCGCGGGCACCATCGGGGAGCCCGAGGCCGGGCGCTGGTACCACCTGGTGGGCAGCTACAGCCACCGAGACGGCCGGCTGCGGATCTACGTCGACGGCAGCGAGTCCGGCTCGGTCCGCGGCTGCAACGCCGAGGGGCCCTCGGGCCATCTGGTGATCGGCCGCGGCAAGTACGGCGGCAACCGCGTCGACTACTGGGGCGGCGCGATCTCCGATGTGCACGCCTACGACCGCGCGCTGAGCGCGGCGGAGGTGGCCTCGCTGGCGGCCGGCGAACCCGCCGCGCCGGCCACGACCCGCTGATCACGGGCGGCCCGCCCCGTCACGGGGCGGAGCGGGCCGCCTCCCGGGCCCCTGGGGGAGCCACCGCAATCCCCTGAACAGGTCGCACACCGCTCTCCGAGGAGTTGAACGTTCATGAGCACCTCCCGTACCACCCGCTTCCTGGCCATCGCGTGCCTCACCGCCGCGGCCGCCCTGACCGCCACCTCCTGCGCCAAGGAGGAGGGTTCCGGCACCGCCTCCGCCTCCGCCTCCTCCGAGGGCGCCCAGGTCGTGCAGTCCCCGACCGCGTCCGCCCCCGGCGGCGACGGCTGCACCCTGCAGACCTACGGGGCGAAGAAGATCGACCTCAAGGACGCCGTCGTCGGCTTCTCGCAGTCGGAGAAGGAGGCCAACCCCTTCCGCATCGCCGAGACCCAGTCCATCAAGGACGAGGCGGCGAAGCTCGGCGTCAAGAAGCTCCTCACCACCAACGCGCAGTCCCAACTGCCCAAGCAGATCAGCGACATCCAGGACATGCTCGCCCAGGGCGCCCAGCTACTGATCGTCGCCCCGCTCAACTCCGACGGCCTGGAGCCCGCGCTGCGTGCGGCGGCCGCCAAGCACGTGCCCGTCATCACCATCGACCGCAAGATCAACGCCACCGCCTGCAAGGACTACGTCGCCTTCCTCGGCTCGGACTTCGTCGAGCAGGGCAAGCGCGCCGCGGATCAGATGATCAAGGTCACCGGCGGCAAGGGCAAGGTCGCCATCCTTCTCGGCGCCTCCGGCAACAACGTCACCACCGACCGGACCAAGGGCTTCGTCGACCAGATCAAGGCCGAGGCCCCCGGCCTGGAGATCGTCGCCCAGCAGACCGGCGAGTTCGCCCGCGACAAGGGCCAGCAGGTGATGGAGCAGCTGATCCAGGCCAACCCCGGGATCACCGCCGTCTACGCGGAGAACGACGAGATGGGCCTCGGCGCCGTCACCGCGCTCAAGGCGGCCGGGAAGAAGCCCGGCAAGGACGTCAAGATCGTGTCCATCGACGGAACCCGCAACGCCGTCCAGGCGCTGGCGAACGGCCAGTACAACGGCGTCATCGAGTCCAACCCGCGTTTCGGGCCGCTCGCCTTCGCCACCGCGCAGAAGTTCTTCGCCGGCGAGGCCATCCCCGAGGACGTGATCATCTCCGACCGCGAATACGACGCGTCGAACGCCAAGGACTCGCTGGCCGGGGCGTACTGAGCCCCGCCGCCGGCCGCCCGGTCCTCCTCCCCGGCCGGGCGGCCGGCCGCTCCCCCGGTTCTCCGACCCCGCGAACCCATGGAAGGCCCGCTATGGCACCCCCCGAAGCGGCACCGGCCGCACCGCCGCCCGGACCGGGCGGCCCCACCGCCCCCGCGGTGCTGGAGGCCGTCGGCGTCGTCAAGCGCTTCCCTGGCGTGACGGCGCTGGACGACGTCTCGTTCACCCTGCGCCGCGGCGAGATCCACGCCCTCGTCGGCGAGAACGGCGCCGGCAAGTCCACCCTGATCAAGGTCCTCACGGGAGTGCACCGCCCGGACGCCGGCGAAGTGCGGCTCGACGGCACCGCGGCCTCCTTCACCCGGCCCTCCGACGCCCAGAAGGCCGGGGTCACCACCATCTACCAGGAGGTCAACCTCGTCCCGCTGATGAGCGCGGCGCGGAACATCTTCCTGGGCCGCGAGCCCAAGAACCGCCTCGGGCTCATCGACTTCCCGCGGATGCACCGGGAGGCGGCCGCGCTCCTGGCGGGATTCGGCGTGACCGCGGACGTCCGCCGACCGCTCGGCAGCCTCGGCGTCGGCACCCAGCAGATGGTGGCGCTGGCCCGGGCGGTGTCGGTGCGGGCGAAGGTCGTGGTGATGGACGAACCGACCTCGGCGCTGGAGCCGCGCGAGGTCGAGACCCTCTTCCGGGTCATCGCGGAGCTGCACGGCCGCGGGATCTCCGTCCTCTACGTCAGCCACCGGCTCGAGGAGCTCTACCGGATCTGCGACCGGGTCACCGTGCTCCGCGACGGACGGCTCGTGCACACCGGCGACCTCGCGGACCTGGACCGGATGCAGCTGGTCGCGATGATGCTCGGCCGCGAGGTCTCCGAGGTGCGCCGGCACGGCCGGACCGGCTTCGGCGAGGACCACCACCCCGATCGTGAACCGGTGCTCACCGCCTCGGGGCTGAGCCGCCGGCACGTCCTGGACGGCATCTCGCTGGAGCTGCGCCCCGGCGAGGTGCTCGGCCTGGCCGGTCTGCTGGGCTCCGGGCGCAGCGAGACCGCCAAGGCGCTGGCCGGGGCGCTGCCGCTGGACTCGGGATCGGTGACGGTCGCCGGCAGACGGCTGGGCCGCCCCTCCCCCGCCGCCGCGATCCGCGCGGGCATCAGCCTGCTGCCCGAGGACCGCAAGGCCGAGGGCATCGTCCCGGGCCTGTCGGTACGGGAGAACATCGTGCTGGCCGCCATGCCGCGGCTGTCGCGGGCCGGGGTCGTGTCCCGCGCCCGCCAGGACCGCGTCGTCGAGATCTTCATGAAGCGCCTGAGGATCAAGGCCTCCGGACCCGAGCAGAAGGTCGGCGAGCTGTCCGGCGGCAACCAGCAGAAGGTGCTGCTGGCCCGCTGGCTCTGCCTGGAACCCAAGGTGCTGCTGCTCGACGAGCCGACGCGCGGCATCGACGTGGGGGCCAAGGCCGAAGTGCAGGCGCTGGTGGACGAACTTGCCCAGGAGGGACTCGCGGTGCTGCTCATCTCCTCCGACATCGAGGAGCTCGTCGAGGGCGCGGACCGGCTGGTGGTGCTGCGTGGCGGCGCGGTGGCCGGCGAGCTGACCGGCGAGCGGGTCGGCGAAGGGGAACTGCTGGAGGTGCTCGCCGCCCACGCGCCCGCCGAGGAGAACGGCGCCGGCGGCGGGGAGGTGCGGAACGATGGCTGAACTCTCCCCTGCCGTGCGGCGCGGCCAACTCCGGCTCCCCTCCTCCGCCTGGTTCCAGGCGTACGGGGTGTACGCGGCGGTGGCCGTGCTGGTGGTCTTCAACGCGGTCTTCACCGACCATTTCCTGACCGCCGCCAATCTGCGCACCCAACTGGTCCAGGTGGCCCCGGTGGTGATCGTCGCACTGGGAATGGCCCTGGTGATCGGCACCGAGGGGGTGGACCTGTCGGTGGGGTCAGTGATGGCCCTCGCCGCCGCGCTGCTGCCGCTGTACCTGGGCTACGGCCTGCTGCCCTCGCTGCTCGCGGCGCTCGCCGCCGGGGCGGTGGTGGGCGCGGTCAACGGCACACTGGTGGCGGTGGTGGGCCTGCAACCGATCGTCGCCACCCTCGCGCTGTTCGTCGGCGGGCGTGGTCTGGCCCTGGTTCTCGCCGACGGGCAGTTGAAGCAGATCGCCAACCCCGGCCTGCTGGGCCTGGGCACCGACGACGTCCTGGGCGTCCCGGTGGTGGTGCTGATCGCCGGTGTGCTCGCCCTGCTGGTCGCCGGCGTCGTGCACCGCACCACCTTCGGACGTCAGCTCGTCGCGATCGGCGGCAACCGGGCCGCCGCCGGGCTGGCCGGTCTGCCGGTGAAGCGGGTGCTGATCGGCGTGTACGTGCTGTGCGGGGTGCTGGCCGCGCTGGCCGGCGTGCTGGCCACCGCCCGTCTGACGGCCAGTGACCCCTCCACGCTGGGCACCCTGATGGAGCTGTCCGCGATCACCGCGGTGGTGGTGGGCGGCACCCCGCTCACCGGTGGATCGGTGCGCGTCCTGGGCACGGTCTGCGGCGCGCTGCTCATGCAGCTGCTGCGGGCCACCCTGGTCAAGCACGATCTTCCCGACTCCACCGCGCAGATGGCCCAGGCCGTCATCATCCTCGTCGCCGTCTACGTCGCCCGGGAGCGTCGATCCCGATGAAGTCACTCACCACGCCCCGCTCCGCCGGGGCGACGCCGGAACCGCCCGCGGTGGCGGCGGCCCGAGCCGGGGACCGGGGGCGGCTGGCCGTCCTGGTGCAACGGCAGGGCGTACTCGCCGTCCTGCTGCTGCTCGTCCTCGTCTCCTCCTTCGTCTTCCCCTCCTTCGGGACCGTCGACAACGCCCGGAACATCACCGTGCAGGCCTCGTTCCTGGCGATCGTGGCACTCGGCATGACACTGGTCGTCATCACCGGCGGCATCGACCTGTCGGTCGGCTCGGTCTTCGCGCTCGGCGGCGTCCTGGCCGCGTGGGCCTCGCAGTACGGCATGCTGCCCGCGCTGCTGCTGCCGCTGGCGGTGTGCGGGCTGCTCGGCACCGTGCACGGTCTGCTGATCGCGCGGGCCGGCATGGCCCCCTTCATCGTCACGCTGGCGGGGCTGCTGGCCGCCCGCGGACTGCTGCTGGCCCTCACCGAGGAGGGCGCCGACACCTATCTGGTGCCTCGCGGTTCGGCCTTCGCCGAGCTCGGGCAGGGCACTGTGGCGGGGTTCGGCCACCCGGTGCTGATCGCGCTGGTGCTCTTCGCCGTCGGCGGACTCGTGCTGCAGCGCACCTCGTTCGGCCAGTCGCTGTTCGCGGTGGGCGGCAGCCCGGACGCGGCCACCCTGATGGGGCTGCCCGTGGCCAGGACCCGGGTGCTGGTCTACGCGGTCAGCGGACTGCTGGCGGGCTTCGCCGGTGCCCTCAACGCCGCCCGCCTGTCCTCCGGGGTGACCATCATCGGGGTCGGCATGGAACTGGACGCCATCGCCGCGGTGGTCATCGGGGGCACACTGCTGATCGGGGGTTCCGGCTCGATCAGCGGCACCCTGTGGGGCGTACTGGTGCTGGCGGTGATCCAGAACCTCATCAACCAGATCGGCTCCCTCAATTCGTCGTACCAATCGGTGGTCAGCGGCGGCTTCCTTATCGTGGTGGTCGTGGCCCAGCGGTATCTCGCGCGGGGACCGCGCACCACATGATCGCGCCGGTGCCGGAGGACCGTGCGCGGCCCTCCGGCACCGGCCCAACCCGGAGGGAGCGCCGTGGGCGTCAGCCTCAAGGACGTCGCGCAGCGCGCGGGAGTGTCCATCAAGACCGTCTCGAACGTCGTGAACGACTACCCGCACGTCACACCCGCGATGCGCGCGCGGGTCCAGCAGGCCATCGACGAGCTGGGCTACCGGCCCAACCTGACCGCGAGGCACCTCCGCAAGGGCCGCACCGGCATCATCGCGCTGGCCCTGCCGGAGCTGGGCAACCCGTACTTCGCCGAACTGGCCGGTGCCGTCATCGACGCCGCCGCCCGCCACGACTACACCGTGCTGCTCGACCACACCGCGGGCGAACGCCGCAAGGAGATCCTGGTCAGCCAGGGGTTCCGCGCCCATGTCATCGACGGTCTGATCCTCTCGCCGATCGAACTGGAGGGATCGGATCTGCTGGCGCGCAGCGACAGCTCACCCCTGGTGCTGCTCGGGGAGCGGGAGTACGACGCCCCCTACGACCACATCGTGATCGACAACGTGGCCGCGGCGCGCAGCGCGGTGCGGCATCTGGCGGGGATCGGCCGGCGGCGCGTCGCCTTCCTCGGCGCCCGCAGCGAGATCGCCCGGCAGCCGGCCCACCTGAGACTGCGCGGCTGGCGCGAGGAACTGGCCGCCTGCGGGCTGCCCCACGGTGACGACCTGGTCGCCACCGCCTCCGGCTACGGCCGGGCGGACGGCGCCCAGGCGATGGCCGACCTCCTGGACCGCGGGGCGCTCCCGGACGCGGTCTTCGCCTACAACGACCTCCAGGCGATCGGCGCCCTGCGGGTCCTCACCACACGGGGGCTGCGCGTGCCGGAAGACGTCGCCATCGTCGGCTTCGACGACATCGAGGAGGGACGCTACGGCGCGATCACCCTGACCACGATCTCGCCCGACAAGAAGGCCATCGCGCGTCAGGCCGTCGACTGCCTCGTCCAGCGGCTGACCGGGACCCCGGACGCCCCGCCGCGCCGCGTCCGGCCCGGCTACGACCTCGTCGTCCGCGAATCCACGCTGGGCCGCGGCCACTGACGGCGCCGGCTACGGGGACACCGCCTGCGGGTGCGCCTCCCACCAGCGGTCGGCCGCGGCACGGGCCAGTTCGGCGTCGTACCGCCGGGCGTCGAAGTGGAGTTCCGGCGGGGTCTGTGCGAACGGCCCCCGCCAGTCGGTCCACTCCACGATGTCGCCGCTGCGGCGCACGAACACCGAGAGGTGGCCGCAGCAGCCACCGGTGCACTCCGGTTCCCCCAGCTCGACGCGGCGTCCCTCCCCGATCGCCGCCAGGGGGCCGGGCCGGTCCGGGGGCAGCGCCCACCGCGCGTACGGGCCGCGGCCGCCCGGTCCGACCAGTTCCCCGACCAGGTCGTCCCCGTCGACCAGCAGCCGCAGCCGGGCGGCGGTGTACCGGTGGTCCGGCGCCGACACCCGTATCTCAAGCCGATTGAACACCGGGCCACCCTATGGGCGCGTGCGGGCACCACTCCACGGTTTTCTTTACCAATCGTTCGTTCCAGATATGTGCTAGCCTCCGAAGGCAGGCCGGAAGACCGGTCGGCGTCCCGCGGACGTCACCGGAACACGCACATCGCAGCCCGGCCGCCCATCCCCGTCACATGTCACATGAACGCCCGGCCACGATCCTCGATGGCACTCGGGCGCCGAAGGGAGCCCCATGTCCGATCGTCTGCACTCCAAGGTCGTCCTCGTCACGGGAGGAACGTCCGGCATGGGCGCCGCCTTCGCCAGGCGCGCCGCGGCCGAGGGCGCGACCGTCGTCATCGGCGCACGCGACAAGGCGCGCGGCGAGGCGGTCCTCGCCGAGATCGAAGCCGCCGGGGGCCGCGGGCGCTTCCTGCCGACGGACGTCACCGCCGAGGAGGACGTGGCCCGCCTCGTCGACTACGCGGTCACCGAATTCGGCGGCCTGCACGGCGCGTTCAACAACGCGGGCGGTGGCGACAACCAGCGCGACTTCGGGTCGACCGACTCCGCCTTCTGGCATCACATGATCGCGACCAACCTGACCAGCGTCTTCTACAGCCTGAAGTACGAGCTCCCGGCGATCGCCGCGTCGGGCGGCGGGTCGATCGTGAACAACGCGTCGACGGCGGGCGTGGTGGGCGACGCGGGCATGCCGGCCTACGTCGCGGCCAAGCACGGCGTACTGGGCCTGACCCGCTCCGCGGCGCTGGACTCCGCCAAGGCGGGCGTCCGCGTCAACGCGCTGGTCACCGGGCTCATCGACACCCCGCTGTGGCGTTCCGCGATCCAGGCCTACCCGGAGATCGAGGACCGGTTCCTGGGGCAGATCCCGACCGGCCGAGCCGGCGCCGAGGAGGACGTGGCCGCGTTCACCGCCTTCCTGCTCAGCGACGAGAGCACCTTCATCAACGGCGCGGCACTCGCCATCGACGGCGGCTTCACCGCACGGTGACCGACGCCACGCGCCGAAGGCCGTCCCGCCATGGCGGGACGGCCTTCGGCGTGGTGCCGCGTTCGCGTCGACCCCCGCAAAGATGCCGTAAATTCTTTTGACCGATCGTTCCGGTCAGACGGGTCAGCCGAGCGCGTCCAGCGCGGCGTCGACCACGGCAGTCAGCGCGTCGCGGTCCGGGTTGATCGCGCCCATCACCCGGAGCCCGTGCATCGTCACGACGAGATACCGGGCCAGGTCCCGCGCGTCACGCCTGCCGGACACCTGCCCCTCCGCCTGGGCCTCCGCGACGACCCGGGTCAGCGCGTCCTCCAGCAGGGCGGTCGTCGACTGCACATGGGTGGCGACCTGCGGATCGTGGGCCATCCGCTCCGTGGCGGCGCCGACGATCAGGCAGGCCCGCCGGCTGCCGTCGCGCACGATCTCGTCCACCGCCGCGACCAGCACCTCGCGGAGCAGCTCACGGCCCGGGGCGCCGCCGCGCAGGACCTCGACCAGCGGCAGCGCGTAGTGCTCCCGATAGCGGTCCATGGCCGCCAGGTACAGCCCCTCCTTGTTGCCGAAGGCCGCGTACAGCGATCCACGGCCCACGCCGGTGGCGTCGACCAGGTCCTGGATCGACGTGCCTTCGTATCCCTTGCGGCGGAAGGCGTTCATCGCCGCCTCCACAGCCCTTTCGGTGTCGAACTCCCTGACGCGTGCCATGGGCGGAGTGTACGCCTATCCGGAACGAACGGTCCAGTTTTGACGGCAAGGTCACAGCCATACCCCCCGGGGGGCATGGCGACCGAAGATTTTTTTGACCTATCGTTCCAATTAATGTTCACTGCCATACGGGACGGTCGCCCTCTGGCAGGACCGCCCGGAAGCCGCCCTCCCGGGCGACGGCGCCGGCATCCCAGCGCCTAGAAATCGCACTCGCAATCGCACTCGATCCGAACCGAAAACCCCCAAGGAGCACAGCCATGCCCAAGGACGCTCTTCCCCCCCGATCCGCGGCGCTGGTCGGCCCTGATGTTCATCGGCATCGCGCAGCTCATGGTCTTCCTGGACGGCGCCATCATGAACATCGCCCTGCCGTCCGCCCAGCGGGACCTCCACTTCACCGACGGCGGCCGTCAATGGGTCATCACCGCCTACGGCCTGGCTTTCGGCGGCCTGCTCATCCTCGGCGGACGCCTGGCCGACCTGTGGGGGCGCAAGCGGGTGTTCGTCATCGGGCTGATCGGCTTCGCCGCGGCCTCCGGACTCGGCGGCGCCGCCCCCGACCTGCCCACGCTGCTCGCCGCCCGCGCGCTCCAGGGCGCCTTCGGCGCACTCCTGGCCCCGGCCGCCCTGGCACTAATCTCCCTGGCCTTCACCGACGCCAAGGAGCGCGCCAAGGCCTTCGGCGTCTACGGCGCCATCGCCACGGCGGGCGGCGCGACCGGTCTGCTGCTCGGCGGGGTGTTCACCGAGTACGTCGACTGGCGCTGGGGGTTCTACGTCAACCTGCCCATCGCGGCCATAGGCATCGCCGGCGTCCTGACCACCGTGCGCGACCACGGCGGACCCGCGGACCGCGCCCGACTGGACGTCCCGGGGGCCGTGCTGGCGAGCGGCGGCGCGGTCGCCCTCGTCTTCGGCTTCTCCAAGGCGGAGACCGACGGCTGGGGGGCGGGCGTGACCGTGGGCATGTTCGTCCTCGCCGCGCTCCTGCTGGCGGGCTTCGTCCTCCTGCAGGCGAAGACGGCCTCGCCGCTGCTCCCCCTGCGCGTCCTGGCGGAGCGCAATCGCGCGGGCGTCTACCTGTCCCTGGGACTGTCGGTCATGACCATGTTCGGCATGTTCCTCTTCCTCAGCTACCACTTCCAGCTGGTCAAGGAGTGGACCCCGGTCCAGAGCGGTGCCGCCTTCATCCCGATGGCGGCCGCCCAGGCCGTCGGCTCCACCCAGATCGGCGCCCGCCTCTCCCACCGCGTCCGCCCCGGCCTGCTGATGAGCGCCGGGTACGCGGTGTCCGGTGCCGGCGTACTGATGCTCGCGCTGCTCACCCCCGCCTCCTCCTTCGGCCGCATCGCCCTCGCCGAAGTGGTCGTCGGCGTCGGCATCGGCACGGCCTTCATGCCCGCCTTCAGTCTGGGCGCCCACGGGGTCGAGTCCCGCGACGTCGGGGTCGCCTCCGCCATGACCAACACCGCGCAGCAGGTGGGCGGCTCCGTCGGCACCGCACTGCTCAACACCGTCGCCGCCGGCGCCACCACCGCATACCTGGCCGCCCACCACGGCTCGGCCGCCTTCACCAAACTCTCGCTGGTGCACGGCTACTCGGTCGCCTACCGGTGGGGCGCCGGAATCCTCGCCCTCGCGGCGCTGATCGCGTTCTTCGCCATCGACGCGGGGAAGCCGGGACGGCGCGGGCGGGTCGTCCGGTCCGGGGACCGCCGGACGCGGGAGCTCCGGCACGCGGAATGACGCAGCGTCGACTTCGTCCTGCCGCTCATCAGGCTCCAGCAGGAAGGCGGTTGACGTGCCACGCCCAGGCCGTCACCGGTCGGATCGCACCGGTGACGACCTGGGCTCCCCCGAGGGGGACGGAGGTACCTCGTCAGCTGACGCGGCGGGCCCGCACGCCGTCGGCCTCGAAGTCGTAGACGTACTTGTTGATCCGGAGGCCGTCGACCGCGCCCACCCAGAGGTTGTCACGCCCCTTGCCGACCGCGACGGAGTAGATGGTCGCCTGCGGGAGCCCATTTTTCAGCGTTGTGAAGTCGCACGGACTGGCCTGCGTGCACCGAGGCGAGAGCTCGTTGCCGCTGAGGAACCACTGGCCGCCCAGAACGGTGGCGTCAAGGAACTTGCTCCACCTGTTCAGGCGGTCCGTCGGGACCGCCGGCGGCAGCCACACCAGCGTGGTGTAGGTGTCGCCCGGATGCGATGCCAGGTTGGGATTGGCCTCGATCCTGATGTTCGGCAGGTTACGGTCGTTCGCGTAGTTCACGTTCTCGCCGGTCTGGAAAACGTGGAACCCGAGATGCGTGAGGTCCCGCACCCGATTGCCGTAGAAGTCGACCTCATTGCCGAAGTCGACCTTCTCGCTCGGGGTGGGCAGCGTGGTCGAGTTGTTCGCCACCTCAATGCCCAGGCTGCCGTTTCCGTAGGGCGGCCTCGAGCCGATCCCTGTGACGAACGGGCCGTCCCTCAGGGCGGCGACAGGCGAGCCGATCGTGTTGCGGGTGATCACACCCCAGTGATCCGAGCCTATGGAGTTTCCGTCCGCGAGGGCGGACACCGATCCTGACAGGGCCGAGGTGACGACGGTGGCCAGAGCGATGGCCGTGCGTATCTTTCCTCGGCTCGCACCAAAGCGAACCTTCACACCCACTCCTTGCGGGTAGTCGAAGGGCGTGGCCCACGGCCGTGCCCGGCGGCGTGCGAGGACGCACGTCACCGCGGGCCGGCAGCCGTCGAGCCGTGGCCCTTCGAGTCTTCAGGGGATCATGGTCAGTGGTCGCGCTGTGTGCGGGGGGTACGTCCAAGGCACCGGTCTTCGGCGGGGCGGGGTTCCCGCCGCCGAAGACGCGGGCCCCGGCAGGGTGGGTGAGGCGGACCGTCAGGCGACGGCCGAAGCCGTCCCGCGGTCCCCTGATCCCAGCCGAACCCGAAATGCACATGATCACCGTTACACGGGGTGACGTGCGCCGCATCCTGGATGGGCCGTTCGTAGCGGGGGCGCCCGGGAGTCCGAGCCGTGGCCGCGGCCTGGCCGGTTGTCACGACAGGGTGCGGACCGACGCCGCCGACCGCCTCTGATAGGGCCTCTCAGTCACCGGCGAGCCAACGCCGCAACGCCTGGAGGGTGATGACGGCCCCGACCAAGGCGCGCCGCTGCGGTGCCGTCAGCCGCGGGTCGAAACGGATCTCGTATCTCTGACGCAGGGTGACGCCTGCGGCCGACGACACGGTGACACGGACGAGTTCGGCGTCCGAATCGTCCTTGACGAGCCACGCCGAGCCTGCCAAAGCCGTCCGGTCGAGGCACAGTACGTCGGCCGACTCGTCGGCACTCACCCGAAGTCCCAGCGTCGAGAAGAGGGAATTGCGCAGTCGCACCCCGCCTGCCGGACGGCCGCGGCCGTCAGTGAAGACGAACGGCATCCTGTGCGGTTTGCCCGGTCCGACCGCCACCGTCATGACGGTTCGGCCCGCCCGGTCGGTGAGGGTGTAGGTGGGCTTGCCGCGCTTCGGCGTGGTGTCGTGCAGCGTCGCGAACCGGGTGCCGTCCGCGGCGGAGAGGTTCATCACCGGCTTCCCGGGACCGATGAGCGGGCCCCTCTTGGACTCCGTGAGCACCACTTCCGGCAGGCTGAACATCTCCGGCAGCCGGTCCGGCGTTCCCCCGTCCTCAGGTCGCACTCCCACGCCCCCGCTCGCCCGCGACCGCCATCGCCCTCCACGCCCCACGACAGGTATACCCCCGCCCGTGACAACGACGCCCGGCGTGAATGAAACTGACGAAACTTCAGAAGTGGGTGGTGATGCCGAACACCCGTCGGAGCTGCGCCATGTCGTGGCGGTCGCGCTCGGCCGGCTCGTAGCCCTGGTGGAAGTGGACCTGCTGCTCGGCCGAGAGGCACGGCACCGCTACGCCGTGGATGGTGCCGGTGGTGAAGCACGAGGCGGGGTAGCGGAACGGGCGCCCGGGGTCGGGGGATGCCTGGACGGCGGAGCCGTCCGCGGCGAAGTCCAGGGGATGCAGGTCGACTTCGCGCCGGGCCGGGTCGGCGACGACGAACCGCACGGGGCGCCAGTCGAGCGTCTCGGTGAACCCGGCGTCCGCGAGGGCCGCCACGACGGCCGGTTCCTGCTCGGTGCGGTGCATCAGGTCCAGGTCGCGGTGCGGCCGGGTCTGCTCGCCGACCAGAGCGTCGACACCCCATCCGCCGCCGATCCAGATGTCCGCGCCCGCGCCGCGGAGCACGGCGAGGAGAGACAGGACGTCGTCAGCCGTCATCATGCCGCGCACCGTAGTGCACCGGTACGGCGGCCGCGACCTTCCCGCGGGGCCGGCACCGCATCGGCGGGTACGCGGCCCGGCGTCCCCGACCCCGAGCGTCATCAATTGCGCCGATCGCAACATGAGATCCATCGATTTGCCTCATCTCCTGCCCGGGATCCACCCTGGCATCACACCCTCAAGCGCCCCAGCCGGGTCCCGGCAGGCCGGGCGGTGTGCCGCGCGGAACGGGGTGAGCACCGGGAAGGTGGAGACATGACCATGGACATCCGGCTCGACCCGACCGGGCGCCGTCTGCACGACGCCGGTGAACGCCTCCGGGCGGCGGGCCCCGCCGCCCCCGTCGAACTGCCCGGCGGCATCGCGGCGTGGTCGGTCGCCCGTTACGACGTGCTGAAGCGGCTCGCCGACGACCCCAGGGTGTCGCGCGACGCGCAGCGGCACTGGCCGGGCCTCGGCGATGTGCCCGACGACTGGCCGCTGTCGCCCTTCCTCGCCCCGGCCACCGTGCTCAACGCCTTCGGGGCGGACCATCGCCGGCTGCGCGCGATCATGGAGCGCGCCTTCTCCCCCGAGCGCGTCGGTGTCATCAAGGCGAGCCTGCGTGCCAGGACCCCGGCCCGCCTCGACGGGCTGGGCACGCCCGGCTCCGGGGAGACGGTCGACCTGCGCGCCCGGTACGCACGGGTCGTCGCGACCGAGACGCTGTGCGATCTGTTCGGCGTACCGGAGGAGCACCGGGATCGGGCCGGAAGGGCGATGCGCCGGTTGCTCGAGCCCTCCTCCGAACCCGAGGAGGCGGCAGCGGGCGTCAGGGGCGCGATGGCCTTCTGGACCGCGCTCCTGGCGGAGAAGGCGGACGCTCCGGGCGACGACATGGCGACCGCCCTCGTCCGGGCGCCGGACATGACCGACGAGGAACGGCTGATGGCCCTCGTCATCACCGTCGCCGGCGGCGTCCCCTCCGCCACCGACCTGATCACCAACGCCGTCCTCAACCTGCTGCGCCACCCCGGGCAGCGCGAGGACGTCCTCGGCGGCGCCGTACCGTGGTCGGCGGTCGTCGAGGAGACCCTGCGCGCCGACTCCCCGGTCCAGTACATGCCGCTGCGCTACGCCGTCGAGGACATCGACCTCGGCGAGGGCGTGGTGATCCGCCGCGGCGAGGCGATCGTCATGGGCTTCGGAGCGGGCGGGCGCGACCCGGCGAGGCACCCGGAGGGCGCGGACGCTTTCGACGTCCACCGGCGCGACAAGGGCCATGTGGCCTTCGGCCACGGCGTCCACCGCTGCGTCGGCGAACCGCTCGGACGCCTGGAGGCGGAGACCGCCCTCCCCGCGCTGTTCGAGCGCTTTCCCGGAATCCGGCCGGCGCGGCCGCCGGAGGAACTGGAGCCGCTGCCCACCTTCGTCTTCAACGGGCGGACGGAGCTGCCGGTCGTGCTCTGAAACCGGTCAGGGCCCGGCTTCTCCGACCCGGATCCGGGCTACCCGGAACCCGGACGGCGCGGGCCGCGGCGCGCGCGGGCCGACGGCGACGGCTCCCACAGCAGGCGCACACCGGTCACGCGGGCGACGGCGCGCAGATGCGGGCCCGTGTTGCCGAGGTACCAGATCGGCCGGTCGGCGTGCCGCCACGCGTAGGCCGGGACGCCGTCGTCCAGCAGGGCGGTCAGTCGCGGCTGGTCCAGCGAGGCGGCCGAGAAGGCATAGAGGGCGTTCAGCCGCGGGGCGATCACCCCGTAGTCGAGCACGCGCGCGAGGGGGTGCTCGTCCAGGACCGTCTCCTCCAGGGCCGTCGCGATCGGGTACCGGGGCGGGAAGGACCTGCCGAGGTCGAGATACATCTGGACGGCCCGGTGCCGGGGGTCGGCCATCGGCGGACCGAGGACGGCCAGCGGGCCGAGGGCGAGTCGCGGCCGTACGAGCATCGCGTGGGTGAACAGGACGCGGAGCAGCGCCACGTTCATCATGAACCGCTCCACCCGCTGCTCGGCGACGGCCAGTTCCTCGTACCGCAGATAGCCGGCGACGATGCTGGCGTTGTGCGCGCGGTACCAGCGGCCAGGGTCGGGTGCGCGGATGAAGTCCAGCCAGTACTCGACGCTGCGGGCGCCGGGCGTGCCCGGGACCCCGGCGGACAGCAGATGGGCCTCGGTCTTGTCGCGCACCAGGCGTTCGTTGACGGCGCGCCACCAGGGACTGCCAGGCGGGTCGGCGGTCTCCGGTGCCAGTACGCCACGGGCGAGCGACCAGCGCATGAAGCTGAGCTCGGCATGGCCGTAACGGCGCCGGGGCCCCGTGGCGAGCCGGTAGAAGTCCTGGGCGAGCGCGTAGCGGGCCGCCGGATCGTCCCGCACATGGGCGACCCGTCGCTCCGCGCGCGCGGCCGCGTCAGCCACGGCGGCCCGACCGGATCGGCATCATGCGGCGACCTCGAGGATCTCGGCACCGGGGCGGCGCCAGGATGGGTGCGGCCCTGGGAAGGCATGCGGGATCACCGTACCGCGATACGCGGGCGTTCCGCCGGTTCGCCCCGGTTTCGCCGGTTTGCTGACTCACCCGACTCACCCGACTCACCCGCCGTCCGGCCCGGCCGGGCCCGCGAAGGTGCCGGGGCCCGGCGCGCCGGATGGCCCGGGTCCGGATGGCCCGGGTCCGGATGGCCCGGGTGACGGTTCCGCCGACGGGCCGTCCGGCGCCGGCCCGCCCCTCACGGTGCGGCCGGTCCGCCGGTCGCCCGACCGGCTCAGGTGGCCGCCGGGACCGTGCGCGGCCCTGGCCGCTCGTCCCGGTAGAAGATGTCGATGTCGACCTCCTCGCCGCCGACCGTGACGGTGTCCCACACGCCGCTGTCCCGGAGGGTGCGCAGCGTCTCGTCCTCCAGGGCGTCCAGGCGCTCCCGCAGGGCGTCGTCGTCGGGCATCCCGGGGATGCGCGGCGCCAGGCGCTCCCGGATGGCGCGGAGTTGCTCCATGAGCCCGTCGATGTCGGCCTCGCGGTCCGGCTTCCCGTCGGCCGCGGCCGCGATGCTCTGCGCGATCTTGTCCTTGATCGCCTGCCCCACCCCGTCCTCGTCCGTGGTGATCATCGCGTTCCAGGCGCGGCTCTTGTGACGGTACTGGAGCATCGACATGGCGGCCTCGTGCCGTACGAAGTCCGCGTCGCGCAGCGGCCTGCCGCGCCAGGTGCCGCTGAGCGTGCGGGCGAGCGAGATGGCGGAGGCCAGGCCGCTGTTCAGGCCGCGCCCGGGCCAGAAGTGGATGGCGTTGGCGGCGTCCCCGAGAAGGAAACCGTATGTTCCCGGGGTGGTCGAGGTCGACGGATACAGGCGGGCCGTGAAGCGCGGACGCTGCACCATGTCCAGCCGGAAGGCGGTGATCGCGCTCAGGTCCTGCTCGTCGACGTCGAAGAGCGTCAGGCCCTCCTTGACGCGCTTCCAGAGCGCCGACCCCTTGATCAGCGCGGGCAGGAAGAACGTGCTGTGGGTGGAGCAGTGGAAGTCGCCGTGCCCGTCGCGGCTCATCACGCAGGGGCGGGAGGCGATGCACTGCTCGAAGACCTGCCGCACCGGATCGATCCCGACGACCTCCCGCGCCTCGGCGTCCGTCAGCCGCATGTTCAGGAAGCCCTCGCCCCGCAGGGCGTTCAGAAGAAAACGATTCTGCGCCACGGTGAGCAGGACCGTCATGGGGTCCGAGAGCTTCGACCGCACGCGCAGCCCCAGCACCACGTCCTGGAGGTGCTCGCCGCCGAGCGAGTAGATGGACTTGTCGGCGGTCCCGAACCTGTCGGTGAAGTGCTCCCGCGTACGGGACCGTCCGCCGTCGCAGATCGCCAGGACATGGCCCTGGGCCACCGCCTCCTGCTGCTCGGCCGCGTCGAACCTGGCGGGCACCAGGCGGATGCGGTCGCGCTTGCCGTTGGCCAGGTCGAGCAGCGCGTCCTCGACGTAGGCGATGCGTATGTTGCGCGGGTTGAAGCCCCGGATCGAGTCGGGGCCGGCCGGCCACATCTCGGTGTACGAGCCCTCGGTGAACAGCCTGTCCCGTACCTCCTCGGGCAGGTTCAGATACTGCCGGCTCTGGACGGTCACGACCTGCTGCCGGCGGACGTTGCCCTGCCCCTCGTCCTTCCAGACGACGCGGTCCCCCTCCTGCGTCCAGCGGCCGTCGTAGACCGTGACGGAGACCCGACGGCCCATCAGGGACTCCAGCAGGAGGGCGAACGACAGCCCGACCGGACCTCCGCCCGCCACGGTGACCCTCAGCACCGGGCCGGGTTCCTCCGGCTCCGCCGGAGGCATCAGCGACTCCAGGAGCGAGAGGTCCAGGATGGTCTCCATCGCGTCCGCGGCCTCGAAGCCGAACGACTCGTCGCCGATGGCGATCACATCGCCCGGCTGCAGCACGTGCGATGTCACCCGCTCCCCGTTGACCCGCGTCCCGTTGCTGCTCCCCCGGTCGTACAGGACGAAGCCGTGCCCCTCGCGGCGCACCTCCGCGTGGAGGCGGGACGCGCTCGCACTGGCGATCACCACCGTGTTCCCGGCCTTGCGCCCGAAGGTGAGGGGCTTGTCGCCGATCCCGAACCTCTCCCCTGCCAAAGGGCCTCGATGCCCGACAATCTCAGGAGGCATTGGTCACTCATCTCCACTTGTCAACGAACCCGGGGAACGCACACTCCCTGGCCGCCGAGCCGTCGCGCACCGCGTCACGTCCCGGTCCGGCCTCCCAGCACCTCTTACCGTCCGCCCTGCCGGGGAGCAGCGGTTCACCGGGCGTCGCGCGCGACGGAGCCGGAGCAACCGGTGTTCCCCGAGCAGAACACCTGCCCAGCCCGCCCACCGCCGGAAACACCGCCGGGGGAAACGGCGCGCGTCCCGTGCGTGCCGGGGCGGCGCCGGGCCGTCGCCGGGCGGCCATGAGCGGATCAGAGCGGTTCGTCCAACGCCTCCCGAACCGCCGCGATCACCGCCTGCCCGTCCGCGCCGAGCCCCCGGGCCTCCGTCACGAACGACCGCGCCAACTCCGCCAGCCGCGCCGGATCCGGGCCCGTGGCGGGCGACGGAAGCGGCGCCACCCGCGTCCCCGCGCCCCGGCGCGTGCGGATCAAGGACGCCGCCTCCAGTTCGCGATAGGCCCGCGCCACCGTTCCCGTCGCCAGGCCCAGATCGGCCGCCAGTTGACGTACCGTCGGCAGGCGTTCGCCCTCGGGGAGACGGCCGGTGACGATGAGAGCGGAGAGCTGGGCGCGGATCTGCTCGTACGGCGGGACGTGGCTGCCGGTGTCGACCTGGATGACCGGGCCGGTCACCGGCGGACCCGGGCCTTGGGCGAGATCACCGTGACCAGGCACCACGGCACCGTGACGAGGGCGACCAGGGCGGCGGGCCACAGCAGGCCGTTCGCCACGCGCCCGAGGGTGCCGTCACAGGTCGTGCCCATCAGGGCGCCGGACGCGGTGGAGGCGGTACCGAGCAGGAGCGCGGAGACCAGCAGGCCCCACGCCGCGACGACGGCCAGTGAGCGGTCGCGGCGCGCCCGGTCGTCGCCGGGCCGCCGGGCGATCCAGGTCAGCGACCAGAGGCAGCACCCCGTCGAGACCGCGAGCGACGCGAGGATGGGCAGACCGTAGAAGGCGCCGGGCCACGGTCCCGCGTCCGCGATGCCGCCGCCCGGGCAGGTGAAGGTCAGGGAACGGCCCGCGCGACCCGCATCGTCGGGCCAGGCCAGCGCGGCTGCCGCGCCCAGGAGGACGACGAGTACGCCGGCCTGGGCGACGAGGAGCGCGGTCATCCGCGGCGGCACGTAGTCGCGGACCCGGCGCGGGGCCAGGCCCGCCGTGCGGACCGCGCCGCGCGGACGGGCCGTCAGCGCGTCCGCCGCCAGGACCCCGGCGACGGCGCACAGGCCGAAAACGGGAATGGCGTACAGGATGCCGACGTCCTCGCCGGACCTGTCGGCCTGCGTCACCAACCGAGCGGCGACGAATCCGGCGAACAGGCCCGCCCAGCGGATGTAGCGGTCGGCTGCCGACGCGGTCGGCACGGTGCCGAGTTCGGACACGAGCTTCTCCCCCCAGGTGAACGCGACCGCTTGTATCAAGCGGCAAGTACAAGATGCCGCCCACGGAAGGCTTGTGTCAAACGATTGATACAACTCGGCCACCGGCCACGCGCCCGGGAACCCCCACCCACACGCCCCCGGCCGAGCACCTGCGCGAGCGGGGCACCGGTCCGGGCGGCCGCGATCCTGCGGGCGCGCAACTGGGCACGGGTACGCGGGTGCGCGGGTGCGCGGGCGGAACCTCGGCTCCCGTCCACACCCGGGCTTCCGCGCGGAACCTGGCCCTAGCATGGGCCCATGCCTCACACACCGTCTCGGGTCGAACTGCGCCCGCTCACCCTCGCCGACCAGGACGAGTTCTGCTCGCTCGTGAAAGCCAGCGCCGAGCTCCATCGGCCGTGGATGCAGCTGCCCACGAGCCCGGAGGAGTTCCAGGCGTGGATGCGCCGCTTCGACGACGGCACCAACCGGGGTTTTCTGATCCGCGTCCGGGAGACCGGCGCGGTTGCCGGCACGGTGAACATCAACTCGATCATCCGGGGCCGTTACCAGGGCGCGTCCCTCGGCTATGCGGCCTTCGCCCCGTCCGCGGGGCGGGGTTACATGACCGAAGGGCTCACCCTCATCCTGCGGCACGCCTTCACCGAGCTGCGGCTCCACCGGCTGGAGGCGAACATCCAGCCGGGAAACAAGGCGTCCTTGGCCGTGGTCCAGCGCCTGGGCTTCCGTTACGAAGGCATCTCGCCCGCCTATCTCTACATCGACGGGGCCTGGCGCGACCACGAACGCTGGTCCCTCACCGCACCGTCCCCGTGGACGCCCGACCCTTCCCTCCCCGAGGTCTAGGCGGCGCAGCGCCGTCCGCCCGGGGTTCCGGGGTCGCCGCCTCACCCGTTCGGAGTAACAGGGACGGCGGCGGCCCGGACCTTGCCGCCGACGGGGTGAACCCGGCCCGATCGGACGGGGGGACGGCGGCGGCATCCCGTCCGATTTGCGTTCGTCGCGGCGGGGAGGACGATATCGCTCGGAGCCCGTTCATCCGGTCCGGTCGGTCGGACCCGTGTCCCCCGACCCCTGTCCGCGCCCGAAGCCGATCGCGCCGTGCCGGCGCGGCGGCCGCACGGAAGGGAGCAGCCGTGTTGATATCTGCCGTGCTCGTCCCGCTCATCCTGCTCGCCATCGTCCTGGCGCCCAACTGGTACCAGGCATGGAAGACGTACTGCGAATCGACGAGGCTGCCCGTGTCGCCGCCGGAGAACTCCGATCCGTCCGCGGGCCGCCGGGGCCGCTGGTCCGCGGAACTCGCGCGGCTGCGGAGCCGCTGGACCCAGGACTGAACCGCGCGCGCAGGCCGCCCGGACCGGTCCGGGCGGCCGGCGCGGCCAACCCCC
>NZ_JBEZXR010000017.1:47036-122679 GCF_040638135.1 Streptomyces sp. NPDC026673
GGCGCGCGGGGCCGTCGGCCCCGCCTCCCCGGCCGGGGGGCGCCCCGGCGGACCCCGCAAGCCCCCCGCGCCGCCGCCCCCCCCCCCCGGTCCGGGCGGCCTGCGCGTCACACCGCCGCGTGATGCGTCAGCGGTCGGCGCCGGCGGGCGCGATCACGCCCGCGGGGTCATGAAGTCCCGCGGCTCCAGGGCGCGGTCGACGATGCGGGTGTCGCCGATCCAGCCGTAGAAGCCCTGCCCGAACTGCTCGGCGAACTGGGTCCCCCCGATGACGAAGGGCTTGCCCAGCGTCTCGATTCCGGTGGCCGGCTGGGACGGGTTGCGGGCGATCTTCGAACCGTCGACGTACATCACCGTGCGGTGGCCGTCGTTGACGACCGCGATGTGGGTCCAGCGGCCGACGGGCAGCGCGTGGCTCCACGAGGTCGGGTCGGCGTCCTGGACGTCCGGGTAGAGCACGAACTGCAGGAACCGCTCGGGCGTGACGTTGAGACTGCAGGTGGGCTCGTCGGTCGACCACCCGGTGGTCTTGCCGGCGTCGCCGTTGCGGCCCTCCCAGCTGAGGATGCCCATCCAGGCGTGGTCGCCCTCAAAGGGCTCCGGCAGCTTGATGAAGGTCTCTATGGTGAAGCCCTTGCGGAACTTCGTGCTGTTCAGCGGCGCCGTGGCCTTCGTGGTGAGCACCGCGCCGCGGTCCGGGCCCTTGCCGCCGTCGAAGCGCAGGCTGGCGTGGGCCGGCTGGCCGTCGTGGTGCTCGGCGGACCAGGTGAGGACCTCGGCGGCGCTGTCGTGCAGGAGCCGCACCGCCAGGTCGTTGCCGTTGCCGCTCAGGTCGCGCGCCACGGTGCCGGCGGCCACGGTGGAACCGGGGCGGCCCGCGCCGGCCAGGCCCTCGGCGTCGAAACGCCAGTACGCCACCGTGCCCTTGGGCATCACGCGGTGCGCGGGACGGGGCTTCGGCGGGGTCACCTGGTCGAAGCCGCGGAAGCGCTCGGCAAAGTCGATCGCGAGGCTGAACCGGTCCACGTCGCCGGTCAGTTCGATGGTCTCGGCCTCCAGCGGCGTCCGCTTGGCGGGGTCGCGGGCGAGGAACCAGGGGGAGAAGGTCTCCACGTCGACGACGTTGCGCACCGTGTCGAAGGCGTAGAGCCGGATCATGCCGGCGCCGCCGTAGTAGCGGTCCTGGTAGTTGGTGATGTGGACGTGCACGTCGTGGCCCGCGTCGTTGGTGAGCACGGTCCGGCCGGGCGGCCAGTAGTGGCCGCCCAGCGCGAGGAAGATCTGGTCGTTGCCGCGGATGACGCGGTCCCACAGGCGCTGCCCGTTGTCGGACAGGTGCGCCGTGCCGTCGTCCTCGGCCCAGGCGATGTCGTGCGTGGTCAGGACGGCGGGCAGGGTCGGGTGGGCGTCGAGCACGCCCTGCGCCCACGCCAGGCCCTTGTCCGAGGCGCGCCAGTCCAGGGCGAGCACGAGCCACTCGCGTCCGGCCGCGCGCAGCACGTGGTAGCTGTTGTAGCCGTCGGGCGAGGAGCCGCCGAAGGTCGGCATGGCGGTGAACCGCTTCGGTCCGAAGGCCCGCAGGTAGGCGGTGTCGCCCCGCTGGTCGTCGGTGCCGCCGTTGATGTCGTGGTTGCCCGCGAGGACGCTGTAGGGGACCTTGCCGTGGATGGTGCGGAAGGTGTCGGCGGCGAGCGAGATCTCCTGCTCGGTGCCGTGCTCGGTGACATCGCCGAGGTGGGTCATGAACGCGATGTTGACCTCCTCGCGCTCCGCCACCAGGTAGCGGAAGGTCGCCTTCAGCGGCTCGGGGTCGGCGCTGTCGGCGTCGAAGAGGTACTGCGTGTCGGGCAGCACGGCCAGGGCGAAGCGGGGGCTGTCCTCGTCGAAGCCGCGGTCGTGGGAGACCGCGGGGGCGGGGCCGCCCGTCCGCGCCGCCGCCTGCGCCGGGGTGGTGCCGATGACCGACGCGGCGGCCCCCGCCGCGGGGACGGCGACCGCCGCCTGCAGCAGCGACCGGCGCCCCGGAGTGGGGTGGTTGGGCTTGCTCATGTGTGTCTCCGTGCTGGGGAACTGCGGGTCAGCACGGATCGTGCGCAGACGTGGGCGAGGGTTCGGCAAAGCGATCTTGAACATCCGGCACCGGGCGCCGGTCCGGAACGCCAACTGGTCCCGGGGAGCGGTGGGCCGGTGCCCGCCCGCGGTGACGGTGACCGGTGCCCGGGCCGCACCGGGGACGGGGCGGGGCCGGGGCGGGGCCGGGGCAGTGGCGGGGGCGGGCGGCCGTCCCGTCAGAGGCGGAGGACGACCACGGCCGTGTCGTCGGTGGCGGCGCTCAGCAGGAGCAGGGCCTCCGCCAGGTCCTCGGGCAGCAGCGCGCGATGTTCGGCGAGATGGGCGGCGAGGCGGCGCAGTCCCCGGTCGATGTCCTCGCCGCGGCGCTCGATCAGCCCGTCGGTGTAGAGGACGAGGGTCGCGCCGTCGGCGTAGGTCGTGGTGGCCTGGGGCCGGGGGATGTGATCCGGCGTGGCGCCCAGCGGGGGGTCGGTCGCCCGGTCGAGGAAGCGTACGGTGCCGTCGGGGTCGGCCAGCGCCGGGGGCGGGTGCCCGGCGCTGCTGTAGGTGATGCGGTGCTCGGCCCAGGCGACGACGGTCTGCACCGCGGTGGTGGCCAGGGCCCCGTCCAGCGACCGGGCGTACAGGTCGAGCCCGTCCAGCGCCGGTGCCGGTCCGTCCACGACGCGGATGGCCCCGCTCAGGGCGCTGCGCAGCTGGCCCATGACGCACGCCGCGGCCAGGCCGTGCCCGACGACGTCCCCCACGGCCACGGAGTAGTCGCCGCTCGGCAGCTGGGTCACGTCGTACCAGTCCCCGCAGACGTTGAGGGCGTGGACCGCGGGGCGGTAGCGGACCGCGGCATGGTGGCGGACGAGGGACGGCGGGGCGGGCAGCATCGCCTCCTGGAGCGCGAGGGCGACCTCCCGCTCGCGTGCGTTGGCCTCCCGCAGCCGCTCGTTGACCTGCTGCAGCTCGCGCGAGCGGGTGTACAACTCGGCTTCCATCTGCAGGCACCGGTACTCGGTCTGGGGGCTGCCGGAGCGCACGACGTCGGTGATCTCGGCGAGGCGGTGGACGATCATCGCGACGCTCCCGTCACCGTCCAGGACGGGGGCGTTGATCGGGCTCCAGTAGCGTTCGGCGAACGCTCCCGGCCGGCCCGGTTCCTCCACGTCGTAGCGCAGGGGGCCGGTGATGTCCGCGGCGCGGGTCTCCAGCACCCGGCGAAGCGACGCCTCCATGCCACCGCGCCCCGCGCCGTCGAGGTCGTACGGGTTGTCGGGGTACGCCTCGAAGACGTGGCGGCCGACGAGCTGGTCACGGGTGCGGCCGACCAAGCGCTGGTAGGCCGTGTTCGCGTCCACGATCACGAAGGCGGGATCCAGTACCAGCATCGCGCTGGGTGATGCCTCGAAGACGGCCTGGTAGTCGATCCCCGGTTCTCTCACCGCGCTTCCCACGCACGTTCGTGACCGAAAGGGCTTTCACGCCCCGGTTCCCCATTATGCGCTCAGGCCGGGTCCCCCACCCGGCGCCGGGACCCGGCCCCCGGACGCTCCGCGGCGCCGGGCCGGTGTTCGGCCTGCTCGAGGAGGTAAGAAGGGAATCATGACCTTGCCATTCAGTGCGCTGACGCATCTGGAGTGCGCGCGGTGCGGCCGCCGCCACGACGCCGACCGGGTGCAGAACCTGTGCGCGTGCGGATCGCCGCTGCTCGCCCGCTACGACCTGGAGCGGATCCGGTCCTCGCTCGCGCCGGCCGACCTCGCGGGCCGCCCGCCGTCCCTGTGGCGCTACCACGAACTGCTGCCCGTGCGCGATCCGGCGCACGTCGTCACCCTGGGCGAGGGCATGACGCCGCTGGTGCCGCTGCCGCGGTACGGGGCGGCGATCGGCGTGCCGCGGCTGGTGATGAAGGACGAGGGGCTGATACCCACCGGCAGCTTCAAGGCGCGGGGCGCGGCCGTCGGGGTGGCCCGGGCCCTGGAACTGGGCGCGCGGGGGATCGCCATGCCCACCAACGGCAACGCGGGGGCCGCCTGGGCGACGTATGCCGCGCGGGCGGGACTCGACGCCCTGATCGCGATGCCGGCGGACGCGCCCTCGATCACCCGGGCCGAGTGCGCCGCCGCCGGGGCCGACCTCTATCTGGTGAACGGGCTCATCGGTGACGCCGGCCGTCTGGTGGCGGAGAAGATCGGTGCCGAGCCCGGAGTCTGGATGGACGCGGCGACGCTCAAGGAGCCGTACCGCATCGAGGGCAAGAAGACCATGGGCCTGGAGATCGCCGAGCAGCTCGGGTGGCGGGCCCCCGACGTCATCGTCTACCCCACCGGCGGCGGCGTGGGCCTCATCGGCATCCACAAGGCCCTGCTCGAACTGCGCGCCCTCGGCTGGCTGCGGGGTCCCATGCCGCGGCTGGTCAGCGTGCAGGCCTCGGGCTGCGCCCCCATCGTGCGCGCCTTCGAGAAGGGCGAGCGCACCAGCGAGCCGTGGGAGGACGCGCGCACGGTGGCGTTCGGCATCACCGTGCCCAAGGCGCTCGGCGACTTCCTGGTCCTGGACGCGCTGTACGAGACCGACGGACGGGCCGTCGCGGTCGACGACGAGGACCTGCTCGCCGACCGCGACCGGTGCGCCGCCGCGGACGGGGCCCTGCTGTGCCCGGAGGGGGCGGCGACCCTGTCGGCGGTCCGCGTCCTGCGCGAGCAGGGCTGGCTGTCCGGCGACGAGGAGGTCGTGGTGCTGAACACGGGCGCGGCGGCCAAGTACCCCGACACTTTCCGGGTCGATCCGCCGCTCCTGGAACTCACCGACCGCATCCCCTGAGTCCGCGCCGCCGCCGGGCGTCCCCGCCCGGCGGCGTCCGGCACGCGCCATGGCGGTCGTGAGGGGGCCTCAGCCCTCCGGCGCCGGGTCGGGCTCCCCCGCGGCACCCGGGGTGACGGGCAGCCAGACGCGCATCGTCGAAGGCCCGCGGCTCGCCCAGGAGAGATACGGCACCAGCGTCAGCTCGGTGCGCACGGCGGCCGGGACCGGGGGGCGGTCGTGCAGGTAGGGCCACCACCCCGTGGAGTGCGCGCCGGTCAGCTCACCCGTCACGACCACGCGGCCGCCCGCGCCGTCGCGCGGCGCCACGGACGGGTCGACGGTGACCGCGTCGACGTCGCGGCCGTCCGGCAGGTCGGGGGATTCGGCGCAGTACACCACCGGCCCGCGCTCCACGGCGACGGTGCCGCGCACCGCGTCCACCCGCGGATCGGGATGCACCCAGCGCGGCGTGACGGGGAGTTCGAGGCGGACCTCGTCACCGGGGCGCAGCGTCCCCGGGACGACCGCCATGCCGGGCCGCACGGGCCGCCGCTGTCCGCCGGGGACGACGAGCCACGCGCCGTCCGCCCAGCCGGGCACCCGCAGGGCCAGGCTCCACCGGCCCTCGGGCGCCTCGTCGACGGTGACCACGACGGTTCCGCCCTCCGGGTAGTCGGTCCGCATGCGCAGCGCGACGCGTTCCCCGCCGGGCGTGCGGGTGGTGATCTCGGCGTCGGCGTACTGGTACAGCTGCAGCCCGTCGGCGTCCGCGGTGGCGACATAGCCGCCGAGCGCGGCCAGTGTGCGCGCGACGTTCGGCAGGCAGCAGGAGACGGCGTACCACGGGGCACGCAGGCCGGGCGCGGGCCGGGGACTGTCGCTGTCGGACGGGGGAACGGTCGCGCGGACGCGCTGGTGAAGGGTGTTGGCGTAGAAGAAGGAGCGTCCGTCGTCCGCGGGTGAGGCGGCGATGACGTTGTAGAGGGTGCGTTCGGCGAGGTCGGCGTACCGGGGGTCGCCGGTGGCCAGGAGGAGACGCCAGCCGAGCATCAGCGAGGCGACGGAGGCACAGGTCTCCGAGTAGGCGCGGTCGGGGGGCAGGACAAAGTCCTCGCCGAATCCCTCGTCGCTGTGGTGGGAGCCCATGCCGCCGGTGAGGTGGGTGCGCCGCGCGGTGGTGTGCTCCCACTGCCGGACGACGGCGGCGAGCAGTTCGTCGTCGCCGGTCTCGACGGCCACGTCGACGGCGCCGGAGGCCAGGTACAGGGCCCTGACGGCGTGGCCGCGCAAGGTGTGCGCCCGGCGTACGGGCACGTCGTCCTGGAAGTACGCCGGGGCGAACTCGGCCCCGGCCAGGGTGCCGTGGCCGCGGCGTTCGACGAAGAGGGCTGCCTGGTCGAGGTAGCGGCGTTCCCCGGTGGCGCGGTGGAGCTCGGCCAGTGCGGTCTCGATCTCCGGGTGCCCGCACAGGCCCGGGTTGCCGCCCTCGGGTCCGAAGACGTGGCAGACGTGGTCGGCGGCGCGGATGGCCGCCTTGGCGAGCGCGCCGTCGCCGCGGGTGCGCAGCTGCGCCACCCCGGCCTGGATGAGATGGCCGAGGCAGTACAGCTCGTGGCCCCACTCGAGGTCGCTGTAGCGGGGCGGCCGGCCGGGGTGCCCGAAGGCCGTGTTGAGGTAGCCGTCGGCTTCCTGGGCCGCGGCGACCGTGTCGGCGAGTTCGTCGACGGCGGCGTCGAGGGGGGTGCCGGGGGTGCGGGCCGACTCCCACACCATCGCCTCGAGGAGCTTGTAGACCTCCGAGTCGGAGAACTCCCGGCCCCGGCGGCGTTCGCCGAGGGGGCCGCCGCTCGCGGCGATGCGGAAGTTGTCGATCCAGCCGGCGCGTTCCATCCGCTGCCGGCAGTGGTCGAGGGTGGCGGAGGCGTTGACCTGCTGGCGTCGGGCCCAGAAGCCGCCGGTGATGCGGACTTCGCCGAGGCCGAGAGGACGTCGGCTGCCGTGAGTGGGCAGCACGGGAGCCGGGATCGGCTGTGTCATGGTCTCTCTTTCGGTCGTGGTGCCGGGGCGGGGTCAGCCTTTGAGCGCGCCGGACATGAAGCCGCGGATGTAGTGCCGCTGCAGCAGGAGGAAGAGCACGAGGCAGGGCAGGGCCAGCACGACCACTCCGGCCTCGGTCGTTCCGTAGTCGATGGCCCCCATGGACCGCTGCCGCAGATTGGCGATGGCCAGCGGCAGGGGGGCCTTCGCGCTGTCGGAGATCAGGATCAGCGGGGCGATGAAGTCGTTCCACGCGGCGAGGAACGCGAACAGCCCCACGGTGATCAGCCCCGGCCACACCGACGGCAGGAGGATGCGGACCAGGGCCTTGGCCGTGCCGCAGCCGTCGACCAGCGCGGACTCCTCCAGTTCGTGCGGCACCGACTCGAAGGAGATCCGCATCATAAAGGTCGCGAACGGCAGTTGATAGACCGTCAGCACGAGGCTCAGCCCGAACAGGGAGTTCTGCAGCCCCAGGTCCCCCAGCAGCACGTACAGCGGGATCAGCAGGGTGGCGTACGGGACCATGAGGATGGCCAGGGTGAGCAGGAACAGCGCGTTCTTCCCGGGGAAGGTGAACCGCGCGAAGGCGTACCCGCCCATCAGTGAGACGAGCAGGGTCAGAGCCACGGTCAGAACGGAGACGACGGTGGAGTTCCAGAGGTACTGCAGCAGTCCGGCGTCGTAGTGCAGCAGCGAACGGTAGTTGCCCAGCCCGTAGCCGGACTGCTGCGCGGTTCCGGCCTGGCCGCTGACGGACGCCCACGCACTCCAGGCCAGCGGGAACAGGAAGAGCGCGGCCAGCCCTCCGACGAGGACGTGGTACGGGGTGCGGCCGAGGCCGTGGAGTCTCATCGCGTGTCCCTGTCCGCTAGGTGTCCGTCCCGCGCAGTCCGCGGAACTGGGCGATGTTGAGGATCAGCAGCACGACGAGCACGACCACCGACAGCGCGGCCGCGGCCCCGAGGTCCAGTCGCTGGAACGCCTCCCGGTAGATCAGGGAGACCACCGTCATCGTGCTGTTGTCCGGTCCGCCCTTGGTGAGGACGAAGAACTGGTCGAAGGCGAGCAGCGAGCCGGTGACCGACAGCAGCAGCGTCAGCGCGAGCGAGGGCCGCAGGAGGGGGAGCGTGATGCTGCGGAAGGTCTGCCACCGTCCCGCGCCGTCCATCCGCGCCGCCTCGTAGATGTCGTGCGGGATGCGCTGGAGCCCGACGAGCAGGATCAGCATGTAGAAGCCGGCGTACTTCCACACGATGAGGGCGACGGTGGACCACAGGGCGGCGGTGGGGCTGCCGAGGAAGGAGATCGGCCCGTCGACGATCCCGAGCCTCTCCAGGATCGGGCTGATCGGGCCGATGTTGGGGCTGTACATGCCCAGGAACAGCAGTGACGCGGAGGCCAGTCCGAGCGAGCTGGGCAGGAAGAAGACCGTGCGGAACAGTCCCGTCCCCGGGCGGGACTCCTGGACCAGCAGGGCCAGCCCGAGGGCGAGGCCGAGCAGCAGGACCGTGACGACGGCGGTGTAGGTGAGGGTGAAGCGGACGGCGGGCCACAGCAGGTCGTCCCCGGCCGCCTCGGTGAAGTTCTCCGGGGCGTTGAACCCCTGGTTCCCGGCCAGCAGCGGCCAGTCGCTGAGGGATATCCGGCCGACCAGGACGAGCGGCACGACGAAGAAGACCGCGACGAACAGGGCGGTCGGAGCCGCGTAGCCGATGCCCTGGGCCGGCCGGGTCCGCCACCAGGGGACCCGGCGTACGGTCCCGGCCCGCCCGGGCCGGGACGGGGACCCGGGAGGCGTCTCCGTCCCGGACTCCGGGGGCCCGGAGCCGCGCGATCGCGCCGGCAGCATGTCGGTCAGTCCTTCAGGGACTCGGTGATGGCCGTGTTGTCGGCGTCGATCTTGGACGCGTCGCCGAACACGGCGTCACGCATCAGGGTCAGCCACGGGCCGTTGGGGTCGTTGAAGGTCTGGCCGAACTTCTCGGAGAACGGCGTCTGCCCCTTGGCCACCAGCGTGTTGATCGTCACCTGGCGGGGGTCGGCCTTGGCGTACTTGTTCTCCGCCAGGTCGGTGCGGGCGACGATGTCCTTGTGGGCGGCGAGCACCTCGATCTGGGCCTCGTCGCCGAGCGACCACGCGAGGAAGTTCCAGGCCTCGCCGGCCTTCTTGCTGCCGGCCGAGATGCCGAGGGAGTCGCCGCCGACGAACGTCGACTGCCCGCCGTCCGGGCCGGGGATGGCGGCGACGCCGAAGTCCAGACCCTTGGGCATCAGACCGAGGGTGGTGGACGGCATCGGCATCACGCCGATGGTGCCCTTGGGGAACAGGCCGGTCCAGGTGGCGCCGGTCTCCTCGGCGGCGCCGGGGGCGGTGATGCCGTCCTGGGCCCAGCCGCGGTAGGTCGCGTACACCTGCTTCGCCACAGGCGAGTCCAGGGAGGCGGCGGTGCCCTCCTCGTTCATGACGCTCTCCCCCGCCGCCCAGATCGACGGCCACCAGGTGAAGACCCCGCATCCGCCGCAGTTGCCGCCGAAGAACGTGCCGCTGACGTCGCCGCCCAGCTTGTCGACGGCGCGGGCCTGCTCGTCCCACTCCTTCAGCGTCGTCGGCGGCTTCTCCGGGTCCAGCCCCGCCTTCTTGTAGAGCGTCTTGTTGTAGAAGAGCACGGAGGAGTCGATGGTGTGGGGGACGGTGTACTTGCGGCCGTCGCGGGTGCCGGCCGCCATGTGCGCGGGGGCCAGGTCCTTGCCGTAGGGCAGGGCGGCGATGCGGTCGGTGATGTCGGCGTACAGGCCGCCGGCGGTGTAGTTGGGCACGTACACCACGTCGGAGGCGAGGATGTCGGGCAGGGACTTGGCGCCGGCCGCGGCGCCCACCTTCGCCTGGTAGTCGTCGGTGGGGATGACGGTCAGCCGGATCCTGTTCTTGTGGGACTTGTTGTACGCCTGCACCAGGGCCTGGCTCTGCTGCTGCGTGGCGGCGCGCGTCCACATCGTCAGGGTCGCCCCGCTGTCGGAGCCCATGACGCCGCCCTTGTCCTGCGTCGAGCCGCCGTCACCGGAGCCGCAGGCGGCGAGCGCGGTCGTGATGGTGAGCAGCCCCACGGCCACGGCCAGGGCCCGGCGGCGCCTTCGTCTCCGTACGTCGGTGGTGTTCATCTCTCGCTCCTTGCTCGGAGGGCCTGGCATGTCGAGGGGGCGGCGCCAGCCGCCTAAACTCACCGAAAACGTTTTCGTCAAAGTTAGGAGCAGCACTCACAGGCGTCAACACCCTGCGCGCATCATGGAAAAAGACTTTCGAGTAGCCTTTCCTTCACCTGCGGGCGCCGCTCCGCGGGCCGCGACGGACACGAGGAGGGATGCAGCATGGTGCAGCCGGCCGAACACGCCGCGGGCCGACCCGCGACTCTCAACGACGTGGCGCGGCTGGCCGGGGTCTCCCTGGCCACGGCCTCCAAGGCGCTCAACGGCCGCAGCCAGGTGCGCGACGAGACGCGCCGGCGGGTGGTCGAGGCCGCGGAGCAGCTGTCCTTCCGGCCCAACCCCGTGGCGCGCAGCCTGCAGGCGGGGCCGACCCGCACGGTCGGGCTGCTCACCGGCGACCTGGAGGGACGCTTCAGCATCCCGATCCTCATGGGCGCCGAAGACGCTTTCGGCGCCGGTGAGCTGGCCGTCCTCCTCTGCGACGCGCGCGGCGACGCCATCCGCGAACGGCACCACGTCCGGGCCCTGCTGGACCGGCGCGTCGACGGACTCATCGTGGTCGGCAGCCGCACCGACCCGCGTCCCTCGCTCGGCCGCGGCCTGCCCGTACCGGTGGTCTACGCCTACGCGCCGTCCGAGGACCCGGACGACCTGTCGATCGTCCCCGACAACGTCGACGCCGGGCGGACCGCCGCCCGCCACCTGCTCTCCTGCGGTCGCCGGCGCATCGCCCACATCTCCGGCGACCCCACCTACGCCGCGGGACGGGACCGCGTACAGGGCGCGCTGGAGGTACTGGGCGAGGCGGGCGTCCCGCCGGTGGGCGAGGCACGCTTCGGGGAGTGGTCCGAGGGCTGGGGCCGGGCGGCGACCGTCATGCTGCTCGACCAGCACCCGGAGGTCGACGCCATCGTGTGTGGCAACGACCAGATCGCGCGCGGCGCCATCGACATCCTCCGCGAGCGCGGCCGCACGGTGCCGGAGGACGTGGCCGTGATGGGCTTCGACGACTGGAAGGTCATCACCACCGCCTCACGGCCCCCGCTCACCAGCGTCGACATGCAGCTGGAGCACCTGGGCCGCGAGGCCGCCCGCGCCCTGTCCGCGGCGATCGCCGGGCAGCGCCGCTCCGGGACCGAACCGCAGCCGTGCCGCCTGGTGATCCGGGGGTCGACGGCGCCGCTCGCGTAACGGGGATCTGACGGAGCCTTCGGTGGGCGGCACGGCCGCCGTCAGCATCTCCGATGCCACCACGCCGTATCCGGGTCCGCCGCGGGCTCGTGGTGCGTTCGCCGGAGCAGGACCGCGTCCAAGTGCTCCACCCGCGTGCGGAGTTCCGTGGCCGCCTTCGGCGGCAGCAGAAACAGCGCATTGTGCAGCGTGTCCCGGGCCCAGCCCTCGCCTCAGCAGGGGCAGGTGAATTCGGCCTCCCACGGCCGCCACCGGCGCCTGGTGCCGTGCACGCGCACGGACCACACACTCAGCGCCACCGCCACGATGCCCGGAGCCAACCGCTCGCGTTCGAGTGCGCGAACTGCGGCGTTCGCAGCGCCCGACAGACCCGGGACATCTCGATACCGAACCCAGGGACTCCCCCGTCCGCGTTCACGCGGTCGAAGCGAAACCGGCCTTCTACGCGGCACGGCCCCTTCGGATGCAGGCCGTGCACGTCATGTACGTCATGCACGGCATCCTCCCACGACTCGGGCCCCGACTGGACGGCTCCACCCACGCAAGCCGGGCGGCACCACTCGGATCACCGCCGGCGGCAGGGTTTCTGGGCCCTGCGGGCGGCCGCGTTGTCGGTGCGGCGGTCTACGGTCCGGCCATGTCGATCGCGCTGCCCGACGGGCTGCCTCCCGGCCGCTTCCCGTCTCGGGGTCCCGTACCCGTGTGGGTCTCCGACGCGTTCCCCCAGGACATCGAACGGCTGTGGCCCCGGCTGCTGGACAGCCGGCGAACCCACGGTGTGGTTCCCCTGCTGTGCTGGGAAAGCGCCATGGGAAAACCCCTCGGCTTGGACCAGGTCGACGCCGTCCGCCTGGAGGAGGTGCCGGCCGCGGACTTCGCCGAATACCGCCGCAGGAGGCTGCCGTCCTGGACGGACCCGACACCCGCCCCGGTGCCGGAGGACATCGAGCCATGGCCGGAGGAGATCGAGCCGTGGCCGCACGACCCCGGGCCGCCCTTCGGGCAATGGCCGGGCCTGGCACCGGAGATGCCGGTCGCCCCCTCGGATCCGACGCCCGAGGAGGCCGCGTCACATCTGCTGACCGTGCTCACCGACTCGGACCCGTTCGACCTGGACGACTGTCGCCTCGTTCTCGTCCCCGCCCGAAGGAGCAGCGACGCCCTGGCGTTGATCGGCTGGTCCGCGGAAGCGCCGCTGCCGCTGCTGTGCGCACTTCTGCGGAGCTGGGAGGAACACTTCGGCGCCCAGGTCGTGGCGGCGTTCGGCAGCACTCTGCACGTCTCGGTCGCGAGACCTCCCGTGGCGGCGGACCACGCGGACCTGGTGGCATTGGAGCACGTACTGTCGACCGCGGACAACATCGTCGACGACCCGCCCACGCCGTTCCCCGAGTACGCCACCGGCCTGATGGGGAAGGCCTCCTGGCGATTCTGGTGGGACTAGGACGTGCCCGGGCGACCATGTGACCACTGGGTGTCCGGGACGCCGATATGCGTATGGGGCGGGGACGGGCCCCGCCTCCTCGCCCTCGACGACGCGGGTCACGCCCTCGGATGAACACCGCGCGCGGTACGGCGACCGGGCCCGAAGGCCGGGGCGAGTGTCGCATGCACAGGCGGATCCGCCATACTGCCCGCCGTGGAGCAGAGCAGAGGTTCGAACATCCCACTGGTACAGGCAGCCGGGCTCGATCCGGCATACGTCCCCGGCATCGTCGCGCCGGAAGCGGACGGCGACCACGACAGGGAGCAGGTCGTGGCCGCCGACACGGACGGTGCGTCCGACCACGCGGCGGATGTGGCGACCGGCCCCGGGCCGGCACCCGCCGCGGCCGCCGAGGAATCGGCCGACGACGTCGAAGTGACCGAAAACGCCGGTGACGGCCCCGTGTTCGAAGCGGTGGACCGCCGCGGGACGATCCGGGCGGACCAAGACGGCGTCACCTTCCGGCTGGACGACACGGAGGCCGAGTTCGACTGGGACGAGATCGCCGCGGTCGAGGTCGACATCCCCAAGTGGGGTCGCCGCTTCGGCGTGACGGTCTATCTGTCCCCGCGCCGCTGGTTCGGGACCTGGGTCGACGCGCCCAACCGCAGCCGCCTCCGGGCCTGGAGCGAAGAGTTCGACGCCGTCCTCGACGTCTGCTTCGATCAGACGACCGGTGACGGAGCCGACACCGAGAAGCGGGACTCCGTGGCGGACTAGCCAACGCTGCACCGCGCCGGCGCTCTTGTCGCCCACCGTGACGGTGTGGGCACCGCGTTCGAGGCGCGGCGTGCCCGCGCCGTCGACGTCACCGGGGGTCACGGCGAGCGCGCCGCGCGCGACCTGGGCGGATGCCGACCTGTGGTGCCGTGCCGTCACCGCTGTTCCCCGCGGTCCCCGTTCGGCACCGCCACACGGGGCACGGCTGTGGCAGGCCCGTTCCCCCTGGTACGAACCATGGGCACGCCGGGTCGCCGGGGGTGCCGGGCACGCCGGCCCCCGGCGACCGGACTGCTTGCGGGCCATGGTGGACGCGGTGGTTGCAGTACGTCGCTGCGCTGCGGCAACCACGGGCCGTACGGCGTGTCAGTCCCCGGAGAAGCCGAAGAAGCCCACGTGGGTGGGCCGGCCGTCGGCGTAGAGGAGCACGTAAAAGCCCGTCCAACGCATCCGGAGTTCACCCAGCAGCGTCGTGTCCTCCTCTCCGGGCCGACGGGTTCCCAGGGCCTCATAAGACTGGGCCATCGTGTTGTTGTACTGGTCGACCGTCGGACGGTCGGTGCCGAAGTGGTGGACGAGCCGGGCCGGAGGCAGTGGGCGTATGGTGCCGTAGTCCGCCGCTCGACGCTCGCGCGGAGGTTCCGGCGTCTCGACGATGCGATCCACGTCCAGGATCGAGTGAGTACCCTCCTCACCCATGAACTCCTCGTCGGCATAGAGCGCCTCCAGGCTCTCGAACTCCTCGCCGTCGCCGTACAACTCCTGAAAGACCTCTGCGTGCAGGGCCGACAGCGTCGTCTCGAGGTTTCCTCGGTAGGGAGTGATGTAGTCCCACCCGCTGGCACCCATGGCTCGCCTTTCGCAGTTCGCGATCAATGGGGGTCACCGTAGCCATCGGGTCTGACAACAGGCCCAGGGCTTGCGCCTACCGCCCGGACGAGCGATCACCGCTTTGCGAGCCGCTGGATCCGGCACGGCTGCGGCACGAACCTCAGTCGCCCGCGATTCGTCGGGCCGACGTCCTGGGCGGGCCCGCCAGGCCGCGCCGCTCGTGGCTTCGCGCGTGCGACCGACTGATGCGCGGTGGTCGCGGAGCGAGCCGATGCCCGTGAAACGGACGGCGAAGCGGAAGCCACTGCCGTGGCCGGGCGGCCGCATGCCGATCCCGCAGGTCGCACGCCAATCCCGAACCAGGATCCCACCCGCGGCGGGTCGTCTTCGGTCAGACGGTCGGGTCGGTCATGATCTCCCGGACCTCCTGCGCACAGCGGCACGCGGCAGCCATCTTGGCGGCCCACTCCAACGCGTCCTCACGTGGGGGCACATCGATGACCGAGAACCCGCCGAGCACCGCCTTGGTCTCCGGATACGGGCCATCGGTGACGGTCCCGTCAGTGGCCACGACGCTCGCCTGCTGCCTTTCCAGTCCACCGCCGAAGACCCACACACCGGCGTCCCGAGCCATGCGCACCACCTCGTGCGAGGCCTTGGCCACCTCGGGCGGCTCCGTCATGCCGGAGCAGCGTGACGGGCACGCGGGAAGTCTCGCCGCCGCCCTGGGCGAGCCCGTGTGGTCACCCGGCGGCCGGCGCCGGCTCCTCGGGCGGCGAGGAGCGGGGCTCCTCGTAGGGGATGCGGTTCAGGTGCAGGATCTCGCCGAGCGTGCCCCACTCGTCGGCGCCGAGCTTGGTGAGCGGACGGAGCAGCGGGGCGCTGGGGCGGCCGTCGGCGAGGATCTCCTCGTCCGCCACGGCGTGCACCACTCTCCCGAAGACAAGGGTGGAATTGCCCATCCGCAAGGTGGTGTGCGAACGGCACTCCAGGACGACCGGTGATGCGGCGACCCTGGACGGACGCACCCGCAGACTGGGTTCGCGCTCGATCCCCGCGTGATCGAATTCGCTGACGTGGCGCGGGAAGTCGGTGGCCGTGGCGTTGATGAGCGGCATCAGCGCCTCGGAGGCGAAGTTCACCACGAACTCACCGGTGTCCTCGACGTTGCGCAGCGAGTCCTTGCGGCCGATCGAGGTGAACTGCACGATCGGCGGATCCGTGCTCGCGATGCTGAAGAAGGAGTGCGGCGCGAGGTTCTCGGAACGGCCGTCCGGAGTGAGGGTGGAGATCCACGCGATGGGCCGGGGTACGACCACGGAGGTCATGAAACGGTAGAAGGCGGAGCCGCCCATGGCCCCGGGATCGAAGTCGACGCGCATGGCCGCAGTATCCATGGCGGCCCCCCGCCGTCCCGCTCCCGCGGCGGAGCCACGGCGTGTCGCGCGGACGGGCCGGCACGGCCGGAACGTTCTGCGCCGGAATCCCCGCCGCCGCCCGCGCTACGGAGCACGGGACACAGGGGCACCGGCACCGGCACCGGCACCGGCACCGGCGGGAGCCCTCGCACCAGGGAGACCCACGTCACGCTCGCCCCCGCTGTCACATTTCGTCCCGCAGCCCGGTCGACAGTGCGTAGCCGTCACCACAGGACAGGAGAACCCATGAAAGCCCGCGTGAACTACTTCGGCCACCCGCTCGCCGGCAAGTTCATGAGGCACCTGAACTCGGCGGCCAAGGTCGCGGCTGATTCCACGCTGCCGGTCCTGACCCAGGAGCTGGTGAAGATCCGCGCCAGCCAGATCAACGGCTGTGGCTTCTGCACCGACATGCACACCAAGGAGGCCGCCGTCGCCGGTGAGACCCCGGTGCGCCTGAACCTGGTCGCCGCCTGGCGCGAGGCCACCGTGTTCACGGACGCCGAGCGCGCGGCCCTGGAGCTGGCGGAGCAGGCCACCCGCATCGCCGACGCGGCCGGTGGCGTCTCGGACGAGGTCTGGGCGAACGCCGCCGAGCACTACGACGAGGAGCAGCTCGTCGCGCTGATCTCCCTCATCGCCGTGATCAACGCCTACAACCGCATCAACGTGATCAACCAGCAGCCCGCCGGCGATTACAAGCCCGGCATGTTCGGCTGATCGAAGGTACCCGGCCGCACGGCGGCCGGAAACGGGCCGTCCGACTCCGCTCCGCCCCCCGACCACGGGGCGGAGACGGACGGCGCACACGTCACGGACCGATCCGGCGCCGCACGGTCCGGCGCCGGATCGGCCTGGCGCCGCACGGCGTCCGGCGCCGGATCAGTCCGGCCGCAGGTCGGTTCAGCGCCGGCGCAGGTATTCCAGGCCCTTCTCGCGCAGCGCACGGTGCAGTCCGTCGTAGGCCGGCGCGCCGTCCAGCACGGTCTTGGGGAGCTTGGCGACCACGGTGTAGTTGGTGTCGACCACATTGCCGATCGGTGCCAGTCCGGCCTGGCTGACCAGCTGGTACGCGTCCAGCTGGTGCAGGCCGGTCAGGGCGGACGTCCAGCCGACCAGGTCGTGCTGGCTGATCCGGTAGGCGTCCTCGAGCGGCCGTACCGAGCCCGTCGACATGAGGAAACGATCGTCCTCCAGGCGCGGCCAGGCGGGGGCCCCGCCCTTGAGCAGGTCGATCACCACCACGGTCTCCATCGCGGCCTCCACCGCGGTGCCGCACACCTCGCCCTCGCCCTGCCGGCAGTGGCCGTCGCCGATCGCGAGCTGTGCGCCGGGCACGTTGACGCCCAGGTAGAGGGTGGTGCCCGCGCGCAGCTCGGGGGTGTCCATGTTCCCACCGTGCGCGCCCGGTGTGATGCTCATGACCACCTCACCCGCCGCGGGGGCGACCCCGACCGTACCGTGCATCGGGTCGAGGGGGAGCTCGACCGTGTGGTCGGAGAAGCGGGCCTGGAACCGGCAGCTGTTGCGGTCGCGGTCGATTCCGTAGCGCCAGACCACTTCCTCGAGCGGATCGTGCAGCATCGCCGTGGAGTGGGTGGCGGTCAGCGCCCCGAAGTGCGGGAAGGTGGTCGAGACCGCCCAGTCCCGCGCCGGCGCGATGTCGACGAAGTGCACGGCCAGGGTGTCGCCCGGCTCGGCCCCCTCGACGTGGATCGGCCCGGTGACCGGGTTGAGGTAGGGGAACTCGCAGACCTTGCTGGGCAGGTCCTCGGGTCCCCGGACCAGACCGCCGAAGCAGTCCTCGGTGAAGAGTTCCACGATCGTCCCCGGGCGCACGCGCAGCAGGGGCTCGCGGCCGCCGAAGGCGTAGGCGTACTGCTCGGGGGTGGGGTGGAGGCGTACCACCTCGAGATCGTTCACGACTGTCCGGCCTCCTCGACCGTGGCGGGCTCGGTGGGCAGTTCCGGACGCCGGCCGGCGACGAGCAGGCCCACCAGCAGGGCGGCGCCGATCGCCAGCCAGAGGAAGCCGAGTCGCTGGGCGGTGACCTTGGCGTTGATCACCACGAAGGTGAGGATCGCGAAGCCGACCAGCGGCGCGATCAGATGGCGCCACCAGTCGCGGCTGCCCTGACGGACGACGTAGTGGACGACGACGGAGACATGGAGCACCAGGAACGCGGTCATCGCCCCGAAGTTGACCAGCGAGCTGAGCAGCGTGATGCCGTCGGACCGGGAGTTCATGTAGAGGCCGAGCACGAGCGAGACCACCGCGACGAGGAGGGTGGCGTTGACCGGGACCCTGCGGCGGGCGTCGACCCTGGACAGGAAACCGGGGAGTTGCCGGTCGCGGGCCATCGCGAAGAGCAGTCGGGAAGTGGCGGCCTGGGCGACGAGCGAGTTGGCGAAACCCCACGCGATGGCGGTGGCCAGCGCGCTCAGCGTGCCCAGCCAGGCGCCGCCGGCGACGCGTGCGGCGTCGTAGAAGGCGGTGCCCTCCGGATCGCCCTTGCCGATCAGCGTCTGCGGTTCGGGCACCAGCAGCGCGGCGACCCAGGTCTGCACGATGAACAGCGCTCCCGCGAGCAGCAGGGCGGCCACCATCGACCGGCCGATGGCCCGGGCCGACTCGCGGTTCTCCTCGGCGAGAGTGGAGATGCCGTCGAAGCCGAGGAAGCTGAGCACCGCGATCGACACCGCTCCGAGGATCAGGGACCAGGAGAAGGTGCCCGAGTCGAAGAACGGCTGGAAGCCGCCGGAGCCGTTGCCCTTGCCCTGGGCGAGTGCGACAACCCCCACCACCAGGAAGATCGCGAGGACCACCAATTCGGCCGCGAGCATGACCCTGTTGATCCTGGCGGTCATCTCGATGCCGAGGTAGTTCACGGCGGTGTTGAGCACCACGAAGCCGATCAGCCACAGCCACACCGGCACCGAGGCGACGAGCGAGTTCATCGCCACGGCGGCGATCAGGTAGAGCAGCGCCGGTACGAGGATGTAGTCGAGCAGGATCATCCACCCGGACAGAAAGCCGAACGGCGCGCCGATCCCCCGCCCGGCGTACGAGTAGACCGACCCGGCCATCGGGAAGGCCCGCGACATCTGCGCGTAGGAGTGGGCGGTGAACATCATCGCCAGCATGCCGATGGCGTAGGCGAGGGCGACCATGCCGCCCGATCCCTGGAAGACCCCGCCGAAGATCCCGAACGGCGCGATCGGCACCATGAAGACCAATCCGTAGACCACCAGGTCCCGGAAGCCCAGTGACCGCGCCAACTGCTGGGTGTAACCGTACTTCTCCAGGTGTTGCCCTTGAGGTGCGCTGTCGCTCACGTCGCCTCCCCGGCGGCCGCGGTCCCCTGACTGGCGGGGTGATCTTAGGGGCCGCGGCGGACGCAGGGGAACGCTTGTGCACAAGGATTCTGACGGATCATGAGATCGGCGCTCCACTCCCCGAAGACGGCTGCCGTCACGGCCGTCCCCGCCGGGCACGCCGCCCCCGCCGTCCCCGCCGTCCCCGCCGTCCCCGCCGTCCCCGCCGTCCCCGCCGTCCCCGCCGTCCCCGCCGTCCCCGCCGCGGGCGCCTACCCGATCTCGACCACGCGCGCCCAGTCGGGGGGCGCGTCCGGCACGTAGTCGGGATCGTTCTCGCGCCACCGCCGGGACGGCCCCTGCCGCGGGAACAGGCCCACGACCGTGCGGCAGGGCGGCCGCTCGTCCGGCCAGGGCGTCTGGCCGTCGGTGAGGGCCACGACGACGTCCGGGCGGGGCCGGGCGCGGAGCGCCTTGGCGAAGCCCGTCCGCAGATCCGTGCCCCCGCCGCCGATCAAGGGGATGCCCTCGGCCCGGCACAGCGGGTGGGCGATCCGTGCCGCCGCGTCGCACGGCACCACGGTGACCAGGTCGCGGCGGCCGCCCACCGCCCTGGAGATCGCGGCGACCTCCAGGAGGGCACTGCCCAGTTCGGCGTCGCTGACGGACCCGGAGGTGTCGATGACCACGGCCACACGGGGCGGTCTGCGCCGCAGGCTCGGCAGGACGGCGCCGGGCACGCCGGCCGAGCGGCGGGACGGCCGGCCGTAGGTGTAGTCCTCGCCCGCTCCGGAGCCGGATGCCGCGGAACGCACCGCCGCGCCCAGCAACTCCCGCCACGGCTGCGGCGGGTGGAACGCCTCCTCGGCCCACCGCCGCCATCCCTTCGGCGCGTTCCCCGGACGGGCGGCGATGCCCTGCGCCACGCGGAAGCGGACCGCGTCCCGCTCCTGCTCGCCGAGCGCGTGGGCCCCCTCCGGTCCGAGGTCCCACTCCCGTTCCAGGCCGTCCGCGCCGCTGCCGCAGTCCAGCCACACGAAGTCCCGCGTACCCGGACCGAGCCCGAACCGCGGCAGATAGTCCTCCATGAGCAGCCCCGAGGGCAGCCCCAAGGATCCCGGCACGACGGCCCCTTCGGGCCGCGCCAGGCCGTCGCCGAAGGCGTCGTCGTTGATCTCGCAGTCCGCGGCGATGTTCATCCGCAGCCGCTCCCCCGGGCCGTGCAGTCCCTGCTCCCGCGCGAAGCGGTCACCGCGCCGGTGGTGGTCCCGCAGCAGATGCGACACCTCGTGCACCCACACCCCCGCCAGTTCCTCCACCGGTGTCCGGTCCACGAACGCCGGCGAGACGTAGCAGCGCCAGTGCGGGTCGACGGCCATCGTCGGCACCCGCCTGGACTCCACGGTGTGCAGGGCGAACAGCGCCGTCGCGAGGTAGGGCCGGGCCCGCGCGGCGTACAGCCGGGCGGCGTACAGCTTCTCGAGGTCCAGTGCCCCCGGCGCCTTCGCGCTCACCGGCCGGCCTTCGCGACGAGTCCGGACCGCTCGGCCGCCCGGTCCGCGCGCCGGGACAGGGTCACCGCTCCGGCGAGTCGCTCGATGGCCGCCGGAACGTCCCAGTCCTCGCGTCGGAGCGAGGCGAGCGTGGTGGCGGGGACGACCACCAGGTCGGGGGCCCCGGTCTCCATCGCCCGGACCAGCAGCGCCCACGCCGCGTCCCAGCGGGCCCTCTCCGGGCGCTTGCGGACGGCGTCCACCACTCCGTCCAGTACGGCCTGACGCAGGTCACCCCGCTCGGGCAGGGCGGCACCGGCCGGATCGGCGAGCAGCTCCTCGGGATCGGGGAGGTCCATCCGGTCCATGCCCGCCAGCAGCTCCAGCCCCGGTCCGTCCCCGACCGTTCCCCTGACCAGCAGGGAGAGCACCTCCCGGGAGGATCCGGCCGCGGTCGCGAAGGCGATCAGGCACAGCGTCATCTCCCAGCTCCTGGGCGACGGCCAGGCGCCGCCGCGGCGGGCCTCGTTGCCGGGGAGGCGGTGGACGAGACCGGGGCGGGCGGCGAGCAGCCCGCACACCGCACGGCGGGCGAAGTCCACGGCCTCCGGCAGCCTCACCGGATCCAGCCGCGGCAGGGTCGCCCGGGGCCAGGTCCCGCCGAGGCCGCGGACCACCACGTCGTGGTCGTGGGTCCACTGCAGATGGACGAAGCGGTTGGCCAGTGGCGCGCTCAACTCCCAGCCGTCGGCCGCCGATGCCCGGGGGTTGGCGGCCGCGACGATCCGGACCCCGGGCGGCAGCCGCAGGGCGCCGATGCGCCGTTCGAGCACGAGGCGGAGCAGGGCGGCCTGGACGGCGGGCGGCGCGGTGGACAGCTCGTCCAGGAACAGCAGCCCCCGGCCGGCCCGGACCAGGCGGACGGCCCAGTCCGGCGGGGCCATCGGGACACCCTGCTCGGCCGGATCGTCCCCGACGACGGGCAGCCCGGAGAAGTCCGACGGCTCGTGGACGCTGGCGATCACCGTGGTGAGCGGAAGGTCCAGGGCGGTGGAGAGCTGAGTGAGGGCCGCGGTCTTGCCGATCCCCGGCTCTCCCCAGAGGAGTACGGGCAGGTCGGCGGCGACCGCCAGGGTAAGGGCCTCCAGTTGCGTGTCGGGCCGCGGTTCGGTGGTGGCGTCGCGCAGCAGGGACAGCAGCGCGTCGGCGACGTCGAGTTGGGGGGTGGGGGCCGGGTCGGAGGGGGCTGCGGGCATGGCGAACGGGACGTGCGTGGGCATGGGTGATCACCTTGGGGTGTGTGGTGCCGAACGGGAAAGGGGTGAGGCCGGGCCCCGGGTCAGCGGGACCGGCGGGTCAGCGGGGCGGGCGGGTCAGCGGAAAGTGCCGTGGCGCGGGTGTGAACGGCCGGCGTTCGAACGGCTGCCGGGCGGGGGGTAACGGCCGGGGGCGGGTCCGGCCAGACCGGCCCGGAACAGTCCGTACGCGATCCGCCGCTGCGCGGCCGCCTCCAGTTCGTCCCGCAGCGGCCCGTCGCGCAGCACGGCCTCGGGGCCGAGCAGGCCCTCGACGACGGCCAGCGCACCGGCGGTGTCGCCGTGGTCCAGGCGGGCCCGGACGTCGGCGAGCGAGTCCGGACGGCGGTGCGCCCGGTCGATCGCCCGCAGGCAGGGCAGCGGCGTACCGGTCAGCGAGGCCAGCAGCTCCTCGCGGCGGACCTCGGCCGGGTCGTGGTCGAGCGCGGTCAGTACCCCGTCGACCAGGCCGATCCGGTGCAGGCGGCCCCGGCACTCGACCATGCGCGGCTCCCCCGCCCCGTCCGGGGGCCCGGGCGGGCCTGCCGGTACGTGATCCGGCACGAGTGCGCCGGCCACCAGGGGGTGCAGCCGGTCGGCCTGGATCAGGCCGGCGCGGAGCAGTTCCAGGTCGGGCGGCACCCAGGTCGCCGCGTCCGGCAGGACCGGGAACGCGGAGGTGCCGCCGTCCGTGGGCGCCGCCGTGATCCGCGCCGTCGGCGGGCCGGTGCCGTCGCGGTCGGCGGACACGTCCAGGAGCAGCCGGTGGCGGGAGTCCAGGCGCACGGTGACGGGACCGGTGGTCCGGCCCTCCGCGCGGAGGACCACAGCCGCCTCGGCCGCCCACCGGTCGACCGCGCAGCGGTGCCGCTGCGGCTCCGGTATCGCCACCGGCAGGTCCGGGTCCGATGCGCGGCTGCCGTCGGAAGGCGGCCGATCGGCCCCGGCGCGCGTTCGCAGTTCGCCGGTCCTGCGCGCGTCCCACAGGTGGCGGTGCAGGTCGAGGCGGAACCGCCGGTGGGGACGCGGGTGCGGATGACAGCGGGCGTCGGCCTCGGGGTGGGACGCGTCCCACAGCGCGAGGCTGATCCGCTGCCCGCCGTCCGCCCACGCCGGCGGGGTCCGGGCCACGAGATGCACCGGGTGGCTGCCGCCCTGCCCCACGGTGTCGTACCGGGCCAGCGCGATGGTCAGCCCGGGCCGCAGCAGTCCGTCGGGAGCGACCCGCGGCATGTGCCAGCGCAGCAGGTCGGGAACCAGATGGCGGAGGTCGGCCCGGACCCGGGCCGCGATCTCCCGGCCGTGGGCACGCGCCAGGTGACGGAGGTTGAGATCGACGTCGACGCCCGCGGCGGCACACGCCCCGGCCCAGTCACCGGCATGACGGCGAGCGGTCGCGGTCTCGATCATGGACGGCGGCACGGCGAACTCGCGTACGTGCAGCCACAGGGAGAGTCGGGAACTCCCGTTCGCGATCTGAGTGAGCATCAGCACTCACCTTGCGCGGACGGGTCCCCCAATCTGAGAGAGTCAGTCATATCGCGGGGAGCATAGCGCTCCCCGTCCCGGTCTGTCAGGTGCCCCCGCCACGGGGCGCTCGTTGTCCGGGTCCCGCGGCGCCCGTGCCGCCGAAGTGGTGGAGGCGTCCATGGCCGAGCGGACCGTCCTCACCAGCGATCCCGGCACGCTCGCCCGGGACGTCGCCGCCGCACTCGTCCGCCGTACCTCACCGGAGGCGGACAGCCTCGACCCGTTCCTCCTCATGCTGCGCTCGGCGCCCAACCCGCGCGCCGCGGAGATCCTCCGGGCCGGCATCAAAAGCCACGTCGAGTCCCACCTGCACGATGTCGCCCCGGAACTCCGCGGCACAGACCGCGCGGCCATGGCACTCTCAGTCGTCGCGGGCTTCTGGCTGATGCGCAAGATGATCGGCAGCACCGCCCTCAACAACGCGGACGAGACGGAATTGGCCCGGACCCTGGAGCGGTTGTTCACCCTGCTCCTCCAGGAGTGACCCACGACGGCGGGCTCCGGGAGCCACGCACGCAGCGAGGACGTACCTCTGCTCCGGGCCGGTAAGGCAGCCAGGACCCGACGATCGCCGAGGCTCGCCGAACTGCGATCGCCGGCCCGAGCACGGCACCGCCCGCGGATCAGATGGTCTCGTCGCGTTCGAGGACGAGGCTGCCGGAGCCGTCCTCGAGGTCGATCCCCTCGTCCAGGTGCATGTGATATCCGCCCGCCAGTTCCGGATCGGCAAGTCCCTCCAACCGCTCCGCGATCAGCCGAAGCCCCGCGGCGTTGCCTGCGATCGTGACTTCGGCACCGGCGGCCATGACCTTGATACGAGGTGCGTCCATGGCGCGCACGCTATCGCGGGCGGCGTGGACCTCACGGCTCGGGCATCCGTCGTCGGGTCCGAGCGCGGAGCGGCCCGCGGAGTGCTTCGGCAGACGGCCCGATACGTGGTTCCCCGGGTACGTCGGCGTCGTGGGTACCGTGCCCGGGAGCGGCGGTCACCCCGCCCGCTCGAGGGTAAGGCTGCTGCGTGTGGGCGCGGTTCGCCACATCGCTGCCAGTTGGGGGTAGGACTCGATGAACCGCCGCATCTCCCGCAGCGCGGCGCTCCTGGGCGTCCCGATCCGGCGGTGGTCGAACCCGGTGTCCTGATGCCCGAGGCCGTCGAGGTCCGCCCATGCCGGATCCTCGGCGAAGACGAGTTCCAACTCCACCTTCCAGTACTGCGGCTGCCGGTCGGGGTCGTCACGGTCGCCGCCGTCGCCGACCGCGAGCAGCCGGCCGAAGGACAGCGAGGGCTGGTCGTCGTTCCAGTCCCACCTGCCCCACTCGGCGATGAAGCCGTCGCCGTCATTCCCGGGCCCCTCGATCCCTTCGACCTCGATCTGAAGGAACTCACCGAAGGCGTCCCAGGCGGCGTCGACGGCGCCTACGGCATCGGGCTCGATGCCGCGCCGTCTCAGGATCCGCGCGAACACGTCGGCGCTGGACGTCCATGGAATGGGCATGCGGGATGCTACCGCTCCGCTACACGCGCAGCTTGTTTCGTCCGGTGGTTGCCCTTGCCCCGCCGTCCCTTCCGGCACGGATCTCTCACGCGTGCGCACGGAACCGGTTTCGCCACAACCGCGTCCAACGGCCGGGAAAGGGGATGTTGTGAGAGGTCAGAGCAGTAACCGTCGTCGCTCCATGACGGCCGGTCCGGTCCGCCCGTGGCTCGTCGCGGTAGCCGTCACGGTCTTGTCGACCGCCGGCTGCGGCATGCTGGGCGATCCGGTCGAGGAACGTTGGTCGTCTCGTGCCGAGTTCTCGAGCTGCGGCGAGGTGAACCTGGATCAGGGCGAGGAAATGCAGAAGAAGGCCGTTCGGGAAATCGCCTGCCTCCGGAGAGCCCTCAAGAACGGCGACGGCGCGGAACTGAAGGCGACCTATCCCACCGTCGAGGGCGATCCGATTCGCGACTACTACCGCGTGACACCGCAAGGCGGGCTCGAGGTGTACACCGACAGCACGGACGACCGGTTCTCGGACGGGAAATGGGCGTTCACCGGGTGTCACACGCCGGAATGGTTGGCCGAGGTCGCCTGCGACCAGTGACCGCCGTATCGCCGGCCACCGTCCTGAACGTCCATGTGGCAAAACCGAAATGCCGGTCGGAGGGCCGGAGGGCCGGTGACAAGTGGTCACCCGGAGCGGACCTCCGGGCGACAGCGTGCGCGCCGGCCGGGTGATGTGAACTACTCTCGCCCGACGCCGTTCAGCAGGGTGTCCACCACCAGGTCAGCGGCCTGGGCGGCGCTGCTGTCCGGCAGTTGCCGGGAGGCCAGGTGCATCAACTCCGGCAGCAGCGAACTCGTCCATCCCTTCGGGATGTCGCGGCGGAGCAACCCCTCCTCGGTCGCGCGCTCCAGGAAGGCGTCGACCTCCTCGATCATGCGGGTGCGCCGATTCCTGATGGATCCCTCGGCGCGCATCCGCGTCAGTTCGACCGGCCACTTGCGGTTGACGGCGATGATCGACTCCACGTACCGGTGCAGGGCCACGGCAACGGGCGCCTCCCGCAGCCGGGCGGTCGCGACGGCCTCCTCAACGGCATCCAGACGCGCCTGGTAGATCGCGGTCAGCAGGGCCTCGCGCGAAGCGAAGCGCCGGTAGACCGTCCGGCGGTCCACACCGGCCTGCGTAGCGATGGCGCTGAGGCTCGCCCCGGGATCGGTCGCCAGCATGCGGGCGCCGGTCGTCAGGACGGTTTCGAGGTTGCGTGCTGCATCGGCTCTCACCCTGGCATTCTAAGGTGCAGAGCGGCACATGGACTGCTCTTGTGTCTCGTCCATGTAGCGGTTCGAGGACGAATCGGGACAGTCGGAGGGTTCCACCGCAGCTCAACCGGGAGCCCCCGGACCCCCGCACCCTCGGCGCCCTCCGCACCCCCGGGCAGTGGACCGCCCGACCGTGCGCCGTGACGGAAGTGCGTGCGGAGCTGCGCGGGTCGGGCGGACGCCGTACCGAGTGGGCGCCCTGAAGTCACCGCCGCCCAGGGCCGGCACGGCTCGACCGACCGATGCCGCGGGGAACACCACGGCACCGGTGCCCGACGACCGCGCCGCGGCGAAGGCACACCCCCGCGCCGGCTCCCGCCCAAAGCCAGGCAAACGGCCACGGGCACCCGAGGCGGGCCAGCGGTTCCGACTGCGCACCCGGCCGCGACGGCGAGCCGCTCCCGACGGCACCACTTCGTCGACTCGACAACGTCCGCGACGCCTCAGCGGTCCCGCCGCCGGCGGAACGTGCCCGCCTGCAGCGGCGACCAGGAAAGCGCCGCGGGATCCCGTCAAGTCTACATCTGTATACTTACCGGCACAGCACCACTTCCCCGTGCTGTGGCACGGGAGCAATCCGCATGGGAGCAAGGAATGAACCTCAATCTCGAGGGCAAGCGCGCTCTGGTCACCGGGTCGAGTGCCGGCCTGGGCGAAGCCACCGCGAAACTGCTGGCGGCGGAGGGCGCCACGGTCGTGATCCACGGCCGGGACAAGGACCGCACGGAGCGGGTCGCCGCCGGGATCCGTCAAGCCGGGGGCACCGTCACCACGGTGCTGGGCGACCTGGCCACGGACGAGGGCGCCGCCGCGGTCGCCCGGGCTGCCACCACAGACGGTCCCGTCGACATCCTCGTCAACAACGCGGGCTTCTACCGGCATCTGTCGTGGGCCGAGGCGAGCCCCGCGGAGTGGACCGACACCTACAACGTCAACGTCGTCTCGGGCGTCAGGATGATCCGGCATCTCGTTCCGGCGATGCGCGAGCGCGGCTGGGGCCGCGTCATCACCATCGGCGGCGGCCTCGCCTCCCAGCCGATGAACACCCACCCGCAGTACAACGCGACGCTGGCGGCGCGGCACAACCTCGCGGTGTCGCTGGCCCGTGACCTCAAGGGCACCGGGGTCACCTCGAACGTGGTCTCGCCCGGCGCGATCCTCGTCGAAGCGACGAAGGAACTCGTCACGGGAATCGGCCCCTCCCGCGGGTGGGGTGAGACCTGGGAGGAGATCCAGCCGAACGCCGTCGAGGCCCTCATTCCCAACGACCGCGGCCGCTTCGGCAAGCCGGACGAGATCGCCGCTGCCGTGGCGTACCTGTGCAGCGACTACGCCGAGTACGTCAGCGGAGCCACGATCCGCGTCGACGGCGGGCTGATCCGCTCCGCGTTCTGAGGCCAGGGGCACTGACGCGGTCCGCACGCCGTGCGGCGCCCGGACCCGGAGCGTCGCACGACGGCACTGCGGCGGGCGTGGCCCGCCGAGGTCGACCTGCCGCCGCCCATACGGGCAGTGCTAGCAGGGCCGTGAGCGGATCGTCGTCCGTCCCGAGGAGCGCGCGACCGCCGACGGCATCGGCCAGTACAAGGAGTGCGGCCAGGGCGAGTTCAAGCGCCCACCCGCGGCGTCATCCTCCGCGCCCGCGGGCGACCCACGACCCGGTTGCCCGGGACAGCGGCGCCGCAGGGGCGAGCGACACGAGATCACACCCGGCGACCCGGCGCCGGGCGAGGTCGGGGTCTCCCAGAGCCGGGAGGACCGACCTCCAGATGGTCATCGCCCGGCCCGAAGGGCGAGCCGGCTCGATGGAGACGCCGTTCGGGTCCCGTCCCCAGTGAGCCGGACGGCGCGCTCAGCAGAGAGTGGCCGGCCAGGGAACGTGCCGGTCCGTCCGCCGCGGACTCGGACGGCGGCCGCCGCCGTCAGTCCCTCGCCTCCCTATCGCGCCGCCACCTCCGCACAAAGATCCGGTGGGCCTTCATGGCATGTGCCATGAAGGCCCACCGGCACGACCTCACCCCGGGGCCGGCGGTCCGAGAGACCTCGGACCGGGGAGACCTTCAATGCTCTACGGCTGTAGACCGCACTTCCGGCCTCACTACACTTGTTCCGTGGAAAACGAATCGCCTCGGGACGAGCCGCGCACCGCCGCCCCCCGTCGGCCCCGAAACGCGGCTGCGACCCGCGAGGCGATCCTCTCGTCCGCGGTGGAGGCCTTCACTCGCCTCGGCTACGACGGCGTGGGCGTGCGGGAGATCGCCAAGGACGCCGGTGTCACCGCGATGATGGTCAACCGCTACTTCGGCTCCAAGGAACAACTGTTCGCCGAGGTTGTGGACACCACCTTCGCGCCACGCACCGTGGTGGGCAGCGATCCGGCGGCCCTGGTTCACGACGTCGCCCGATCGCTGGTGGAGCGCACCGGGCCCGAGGCCGACGAATTGAGTCCTTTCCTGCTGATGCTGCGGTCCGCCTCCAATCCGCGAACGGCCGAGATCGCCCGCCAGGGCATTGAACGGCATGTGGAGCGGCATCTCGTCGGCCTGCTGACGGGCGAGAACACATCGGAACGTTCCGCTCTCGCGCTGTCGGTGATCGCCGGCGTGTGGCTGATGCGGAAACTGATCGGGAACACGGCGCTGGTGGAGGCGGATCCCGACAAGCTGGCCGAGCGCCTGGAAGACGTCCTGCGGACTCTGCTGGAGGACACTCCGCCGGAGTACGCCGACCAGGACCGCTCCGCGGCCCGGGCCCCCCTCGACGACTCCGCTCAGGTGCCGTAACCGAACAAACCACGACCACTCGCACCCCTCCTTCCTCGGCCATGACCACGCGTCGCGACCACAGTGGAACGGGGGAGGCACTGCTCCGGCGCATCCGTGATGGTGAACCGGGGACGACTCACCACGGACAACTCGCCGACCGCTTTGAGGCCAGGTGCCCCGACCGCGGGGGCAAGGGCCCGCACGGCCCTGCGGCAGGTCCCGTCACGGCAGCCCCTCGCCGGTCGCGCGTCTAGGGAAGGTCCCGACCTCCTGGATAGACGTGTCCCGCCGCTCGCGGATTTCGCCGCCGGCAAGCACGAGGGAGTCCACGGGCCGCCCCGATCGACCTCGATGATGCTCCACATACCGGCGCGGCGCCACGGCGACAGGCGTCCGGCACAGTCGCGCGCCCGCACCGACCTGCTCAATGGCGTCGGAACGCGCGCGGTGGACGGCCGCGAGGAGGACCCCGCGGGACACGAACCGCTGGTGGACGGTCTGACGCTCCGCGCCGCCTCGGCGGCGATGTCGACACCCGGCTCGGCGGCGGGCGCGCGCACCGGCGGTCAGGACGGCTTCCAGGTTCCGTGCCGCGTCGACTCCCGCCCACCAAATGCACCTCTTACGCGACGGATCAGATCTTGACATCCACATCGATGCGCACAAGAAAGTAGAAGTGCTACAGTCGTGTGACAGATAGAAGTGGGTCCAGCTTGAAGGAGAGAAGCAATGACCGTCTACGACCGACTCTTCGTCGCGGGTTCCTGGGCCGAGCCGAGCGCTCCGGAGATGCTGGACATCCGCTCTCCGCACGACCGGTCGGTGATCGGCCGCGCGGTGCAGGCGCGGCCGGCCGATGTGGACCGGGCCGTGGCGGCGGCACGTGCGTCTTTCGAGGAGGGGACCTGGCGCCGGACGCCTCCGCTGGAACGGGTGGCGGTGCTGCGGCGGTTCAACGCGCTCCGCGAGGCGAACGCGGAGAGGATCGCCGAACTGATCTCGCTCGAGAACGGTTCGGCCGGGTGGTTCACACTGGCGGGCCAGCACGGTCTGACGCGCCAGGCCAATGCCTACCTCAGGGCGGCCGAGGAGTTCGCCTGGGAGGAGACGCTGGTGCCCTCCGACCCGGCCTCGCCGGTGCGCAGTGTGGTGCGTCGCGAGGCCGTCGGCGTGGTGGCCGCGGTGATTCCGTGGAACTCGCCGTTCTCGTCGGCGACCACCAAGATCATCCCGTCGCTCCTGGCGGGGAACTCGGTGGTGCTGAAGGTGTCCCCCGAGAACTCCCTGAGCATGAACCTCCTGGCCGAGCTGCTGGCCCAGGTCGACCTGCCGGAAGGTGTGATCAGCGTCCTGCCCGCGGACCGGGAGACCAGTGAGTACCTGGTCTCGCATCCGGACGTGGACAAGATCGCCTTCACCGGGTCGACCCGGGCCGGACGCCGGATCGCCTCCATCGCGGGCGAGCAGCTGAAGCGGGTCAGTCTGGAGCTGGGCGGCAAGTCCGCCGCGATCATCCTTCCGGACGCCGACGTGGACAAGGCGGTCCAGGGACTGAAGTTCGCCTCGCTGCTCAACAACGGCGAGTCGTGCATCGCGCAGACCCGGATTCTTGCCCCGCGCAGCAGGTACGAGGAGGTCGTCGCCGCGCTGAAGGAACTCGTGGAGTCCTTGAAGGTGGGCGACCCCCGCGATCCCGGCACCTTCATCGGCCCGATGATCCGCCAGGACCAGCAGCAGAGGGTCCGCGACTACATCGAGGTCGGCATGGCGGAAGGCGCGCGCCTCGTCGCCGGCGGACCGCAGATCCCCGAGGGTCTGGAGGGCGGCTACTACGTCACACCGACCCTGTTCGCCGACGTCGACAACTCCATGCGGATCGCGCAGGAGGAGATCTTCGGCCCGGTGCTTGTCGTCATCGCCTACGAGGACGAGGACGACGCCGTACGCATCGCGAACGACTCCGAGTACGGGCTGTCGGGCGGCGTGTGGTCGGCCGACGAACAGCACGCCCTCGCCGTCGCCCGCCGTGTCCGTACCGGCACGATCACCGTCAATGGCGCCTCCGTCGCCTTCGACGGCCCGTTCGGCGGCTTCAAGGCCAGCGGCATCGGCCGCGAGTACGGCGCCGTCGGTCTCGGCGCGTACACCGAGTACAAGACGATCACCGTCTGAGCCGGCTGCGACCGCCGGACCCGCCGAGCGGGACCCGCCCGGCCCCACCACCCCCGAGATCTTCCGCGCGGACCCTACGACCGGCCCGGCACCACGACGTCCTGTGGCGCCGGCCGGTCGGCCCGTGGCCGCGCACACCCTCGAAAGGCCTCTTCCCCCCATGCGCAAGACACAGCACGGCGCACCACGCCCACCCGGTGTCGCCGCGGCCATGACCGCCCTGGTCCTGGCGGTCCTCCTGGCCGCACTGGACCAGACGATCGTCTCGACCGCGCTGCCACGGATAGCCGAGGACCTGAACGGCTTCGACGACATCGCCTGGGTCAGTGCCGCCTACCTCCTGGCCTCGACCGCGGTCACCCCGCTGTGGGGCAAGCTCGGCGACATGTTCGGCCGCAAGCGCCTCTACCTGGCCTCCACCGGCATCTTCCTCGTCGCCTCCGTGGCCTGCGGCTTCGCGCAGAACCTGCCGGAGCTCATCGGCGCCCGCGTCCTGCAGGGCATCGGTGGCGGCGGCATGATCGTCCTGACCTTCGCCCTCGTCGGCGACATCGTCTCCCCGGGTGAACGCGGCCGATACCAGGGCATGTTCGGCTCCGTGTACGGTGTCGCCAGCATCGTCGGACCCCTGCTCGGCGGCATCTTCACCGACCAGCTCTCCTGGCGTTGGGCGTTCCTGATCAACCTGCCCGTCGGCGCGCTGGCCCTCGTCATCGCCGCCCGGGTCCTGCCCGGTGGAGTGAGGAACGCGGCGGCCGCGCGCATCGACCAACTCGGCTCCCTGGTGCTCGCCGCCGTGGCCACCGGCCTGGTGCTGATCACATCCTTCGGCGGACGCTGGGGCTGGAGCTCTCCGAGCATCATCGGCCTGATGATCGCCACGTTCGCGCTGGCCGCGCTGCTGATCCCGGTCGAGCGCCGCGCCGCCGCCCCCGTACTCCCCCTGACCATGCTCACTTCGCGTACGGTCGTCCTCTCCTCGCTGATCGGCTTCGTGGCCAACGCCGCCATGTTCAGCGTGCTGGTGTACCTGCCGACCTACCTGCAGATCGTCGACGGGGTCTCGGCCACCTTCTCGGGCGTCCACATGCTGCCGCTCGTCGTCGGCCTCGTCATCAGCCAGTCCCTCGCAGGACGATGGTCGGCCCACCCGGAGCGGCTGCGTCCCATCCTGATCGTGGGTCTGCTCCTCAACATCGCGGGTCTGCTGCTGCTGGCCACCATCGGTGCCCGCACCGGCACCGCCGTCCTCAGCGTGTACTTCCTCGTCACCGGTGTCGGCATCGGCATGGTGCCCATGGTCGTCCTGACCGCCGTGCAGAACAGCGTCCCCTCCGCCGACCTCGGTGCCGCCAGCGCGGTCGTCACCTTCGCCCGCTCCATCGGCGCGGCCTTCGGCGTCGCCGTCTTCGGCGCCCTGCTGACCGGCGGCTTCGCCCGCCGGCTGGAGGGTGCCGGCATCGACGGCACCTTCGACCCCTCTCGCCCCGACGCCATCGCCCAACTGCCGTCCGCCGTCCGTGACACCGCTCTCGACGCCTTCGCCCACGCCACCGCCACCGGTTTCCTCTGGGTCACTCCCCCGGTCGTCGCGGGAGCCGTCCTCGCCCTCTTCCTCAAGCCGGCCGCGGCGCGAACGGCCGCCGCCAAGGCGGCGCACCACGATGCCGGGGAGCACGCGGCCGCCGTCTGATCGCGATCCCTGCACGCGTCGACAGCGGTCCCCGCCCGAACGGGTCCCGGGGCGCACACCGATCAGGCCATCGCCGAACGCCGATCCGGAGCGCGGAGTTCACCGGCGCGAGGGCGAACTGCTGTCACTTCGCGGGCTCACCCAGGACCCGACAGACCCACTCTTTCGTCACCCCCTTAACCGGTGATACCGTCTGGATCGGCCCAGGCGGACCGGGGGCCTCCCTGGTGCAGGTGTGCACGCGGGCGTCATTCGCCGTGTGCCGGACATCACCACCTCTGCTTCCCCCAGTGCCGTCACCTCACGGCACTCACCCACTTCCTCGAACAGGAGACCTGTGAAACGAGTTCTGACCGTCCTCGCCGCCTGCGTGCCACTGGCCGCGGCGGTGTACCTGCCCACCGCGTCGGCGGAGGCCACGGGCCCCTCCGGCGCCTCGGCGCCCACCTGCGCGACGACGTCCGTGAAGGCCCCGGCCGGCGCCGATGTGGAGTCCACGACAGCGGTCCGTCAGGAGGGCGGCACCGTTCACGGAAGCGGAGTCCTCGGCGGCACGGTGACCGACGTGCCCGCCTACTGCGAGGTGACGGTCACCCTCACCCATCCCGGGGACAACGACCATGCCAAGGTGCGAACCTGGCTGCCCGTCAACAGCTGGAACGGCCGCTTCCAGGCGCTCGGCGGCAGTGCCTACGCGGCCGGCGACAACGGCGCCGGGATGGCCACCGCGGTCAAGGACGGCTACGCGGTGACCACGACCGACGCGGGTGTCGGTGACGTCCTCGACATCGGCTGGGCGCTCAACAGCGACGGCCGGGTCAACACCGCGCTGCTGAAGAACTTCGCCGACCGCTCCCAGCACGAGGCGGCGGTCGTCGGCAAGCAGGTCGTCGCCGGCATCTACGGCAAGCGCGCAGCCTACTCGTACTTCAACGGCTGCTCCACCGGCGGACGTCAGGGCTACATGGAGGCCCAGCGCCACCCCGATGACTACGACGGCATCCTCGCCAAGGCGCCCGCCGTCAACTGGGACGAGTTCGAGGTCGCCACCCTGTGGCCGCAGGTCGTGATGAACAACGAGAGGACCTACCCGACCGCCTGCGAGTTCAAGGCCTTCACCGATGCGGCCGTCAAGGCCTGCGACCCTGTCGACGGCGTCACGGACGGCCTGGTCGGGGACCCGGCCACGTGCCACTTCGACCCGCGCCGGCTGATCGGCACCAAGGTGGTCTGCGACGGCAGGGAGTTGACCCTCACGGCCGCCGAGGCGGCCGTGGTCCGCAAGATCTGGGACGGCCCGCGCACCCCCTCGGGCCAGAAGCTGTGGCCCGGCGTCCCGGTCGGGGCCGACCTGTCCGCTCTGGCCGGCGTCACCGACCCCGACCCGAACGGCGACGTCAAGGGCGACCCGTTCCCCGTCCCCCGGTTCTGGGTCACGGCGTGGGTGAAGAAGCAGCCGGCGTTCGACATCTCGAAGATCACGTACAGCGAGTTCACCCGGCTGTTCCGGCAGTCCGAGGTCGAGTACGACAAGGTCATCGGCACCGACGACCCCGACCTGTCCGCCTTCCGCAACTCCGGTGGCAAGCTTTTGAGTTGGCACGGCCAGGCCGATCAGTACATCCCGGCCCAGGGCACGGTCGAATACCGCGAGCAGGTCGAGCGGATGATGGGCGGCACCAAGAAGGTCGACGACTTCTACCGCCTCTTCCTCGCCCCGGGCACGGTCCATTGCGGCCTCAACTCGGGCGACGGCACGACGGACGACCTCGGTGCGCTGAGGAGCTGGGTCGAGCACGGCAGGGCCCCCAGGACGCTGCCCGCCGTCCTGGTCGACTCTGCCGGGCAGAACGTCCGCCGTGACCTGTGCAGCTATCCGGAGGTTTCCCGCTACGACGGCCACAGCGACCCGGAGGCCGCCTCCAGCTTCCGCTGTGCGACCCCGTCCCGGCACTGACCGCGCCGACGGCCTGACGTACCCACCCGCCGGGTGGCGGGGTTGCCGCCGCCCGGCAACGGCTCCGGCCGAGCCTGCGGCCAAACCAGCCTGCCGTTCATGAGCGTGGCGACGTAGGCCCTTCTGAGGGCATCAGGGCGCTCCGGTCTGCGTCCGTCCGCCGGGAGCCCCGGCTGCCCCCCATCGCGTACACAAGCGATACAGGTGACGACCACTGTTCCAGGAGGACGTTCCCCGAGCCGGCTTGTCAGCGTCAGGTCCTATCGTCGGCACCATGGGTGACCACTTCCAGACCATCGTCGACCTCGACGCCACGCCGACTGAGGCGTCGACGCTCGCCGGTCACGGACTCGATTGGCTCGTTCGCGAGGGATTCGTGCGAGCGGATCGCACCGATTGCGTGCTGGGGGCGCGATCGGGCAACCCGCCCGGGGGCCACTGGGCGAAGGCGGTCACTCACCCGGACTGGGAGCCGACGGACGGGCTGAAGATCGTGACCGGACGCACGGTCTTTCACGGCGGCCAAGGCGAGGTGCGGTATGCAACGTGCCCGCACTGCGCTTGCCGGGTCGACTTCCTCACCGAGGACTGGGACCCCATCGAGGGGGCCGATGAGCCGTTCTACGCCGCCTTCACAACCTGGCGCACGACCGGACAGGCAACGGTCGCGTGCCCGCACTGCGGGACCGCCCCCGACCTTCGTGCCTGGACCTGGGATGACGACTACTTCGCGTTCGGCTGCCTCGGCTTCGAGTTCTGGAACTGGCCGGAGTTCGACCCTCGGTTCCTCACGGACCTCGCCCGAGTGCTCGACGGACATCGGTTGGTCCGCGTGTGGGGAAAGTTCTGAGGGCGGGCGGCAAGGCGAGGTCCCGGGCCCTGCGCGCGCCGAGGGCGTTGAGGGGTGCCACGAGTCGACCGGGTGCGCCGGTGACGCCGACGTGGAAGGGGCGGGCGGCCTCGAGAGGTGCTTTGGCATCATGCCGGGATGGACTTCGATCTCGCCCCACCCACCGGTGTCGGCCCGCTGCGGATCGGCATGGCCCGGGAAGCGGCAAACGCGGCGCTGGACTCGCTGCGCGATGGCTCGGCGATCTCGGACGCCGACCTCCCGGGGCAGCACATCTTCCGTCCCAGCGGCCTGATGATCAGCATCGACTGCACGCGGGACGCGCTGCAAGCCATCGAACTGGGGCGGCCGTTGACGCAGGCCGACCGCGTGATGTTCAGGGACCTCGACGTGTTCGCGCTTCCGGCGCGTGTCGTCATCGAGCGCATGCGTGAGTACACCGTCATCGACGCGGACCCCGACGACCCGGCGTCCTTCACCGCCCCCGACCTGCTCCTCGGCTTCTGGCGCCCGTTCGCGGCCGACGACGAGCCGGAAGAATCGCAGGGCCACTACTTCAGCTCGGTTCTCCTGGCAAAGCCCGGCTACTACGACACCCCCGCCCAGGCGGCTGAGCGAGGCGCCCAGAGCCCGTGACGGACCGGCTCCGCGGTCGGGGCCTGGGTGAATTCCGATGTCCTGACCGACCGGTGAGCCTTCCGGTCCGCCGCGATATCGCGTGTGCCCTGCGTTCTCTCGCCCTGTCCGGAATGGGCCGCTACGCTCCCTCGCGCCGCCGATCGCCGGTGGAACCCCGAACGGTCCGGCACAACCCAGGCGTGACGCCCCTACGGCGTGCCGTGGATCGATGATCCGCCGCCTCGCCTTGCTTCTCCGGCGGAGGGGCGACAAGATCCCTACGCCGCCGGATCACGGGAATCCGCTGGTGGGACCGTGGGGGGAGATCCTGTGGCATACAGAACACACCTGCTGACCGAGGCGGATCCGGCAGCGACGCGCAGAACCACGGTGCTCCGGGTTTTCGTTGTGGTCATCAGCGTGCTGATCCTGTTGACACAGTGGTACACGGCACGGGAAGTGGTCACCGGGAACGAGGGCGCCTTCCCCGAGGCGTTCGGGACCGAGGCTCCGACGGCGCCGTCCCACGTCACGCACCTGTCCCACCGCCCTGGAGCAGTGGTCCACGGGCTGTCCATCGACGGCACCGACTCCGGGGTACGCGCCGTGAACGTGCGCACGGGGAAGGAGTACTGGCGCTACGAGCGAGGCGGCATGGACGACGACACGCCCTCGGTCGGGGTGTCGGCCCGCACGGTGGCGGCCTGGTTCGAGGACGGAAAGCTGCTGGGTATCGACCTGCGCACGGGGAAAGTGCGGTGGCGCACGGAGTTCCCGAGCCGCGGCTTCCAGAGGCTTCACATGGGCGCGGGCCAGGTCGTGGCGCAGTCCCCGGGTGGTGTCGCCGCCCTCTCGGAGAGCAACGGGAAGAGGCTGTGGACACTCCGGCCTCCGCGCTCGTGCGAGCACCCCTTCCCCTGGGACGTCCACGACTTCCCGGACCGTCTGACAGTCGTCCAACTGGAGTGCGATTCCACGGACGGCAAGCGCGGTATGGCGATGGGCGTCGACAACCGTACGGGAACCACGCTGTGGACGCGTCCCATCGGGCAGGAGCTCGACAAGACCGACGACCACACCCTGGTCACGGTCTCCCCGGCGACCGCCGGCCGGCAGGAAGGAACGGATCGCGTCCAGATACTGGACGTCGACCGGAAGGGCGCCGGGCTGCGGGCCGAATTCTCCAGTGCGGACTGGTCCCCGGAGGACGCTGGAGACGGCGTCATCATCTATGGTTCGAACCCCGAGTCGGCGGACAGCGCCCAGCGCACCGCCCTGACGGCCTACAGCACGCAGTCCGGCGAGCGCGCCTGGGAGCGCCGGGCTGACGCGGGCCAATCGTTCGGCCAGGCCGCGATCGCCGACGGCCGGGTCTACGTCGTACAGAACTCGACGATCTCCGAAGGGGACGAGAACCGGGCCCTCCAAGCCGACCTGTTCGTCCTCGACGCCCGCGACGGCGACCTGCTCCACACGCTGCGGCTGCCGGCCATGACCGTGCCGGGCGACTTCTTTCTGACCGACCTCGCGATCCAGGGGGCCGGTGACGGCGCCGTCAGAGTCGGATGGCTTGAGTCGTTGAACGACGCGCTGATCGTGACCTGAGCGGTCCCGGTCCGCCGTACCGGCGTCACCGAAGGGTCCGGGGATTCACGGCCTTCGCGACGCGCACCGCGGGCACGGCGGACTGCCGTGTTCCGCTGCTCCACGGCACCGTCGATAGCCACGCTTCGAGGGGCGGGATGTGCCGCCGCGGACGCGCCCCGCGCGCGGCGCCGCGGCGTTCCGATGGGGACAGCACCGCTGACCAGGCAGTTGCCGCCTTGCCACCCTCTCCAATGAGAGCATATGCTCCTAATCTGCCGAGCCTCGCTCGCGCACACGTCAACACATGCTTTTCCGCTGCGAGAAGGCCGGTTTCAGGAGTGTCGAGCCCTATTCCCCGACACGGACGACGGCTGCCCGGTTGCGGAAGTCCTGCCGTGCCTCCGCGGCGCCGAGGTGCCGAGGTGCCGGCGGTCGGCACGCTGTCGCGCCGACCGGTCACCGCGCCGAAAGCGCGGGCTCCATGGCCCGCGGGCGATGTCCGAGCAGTGAACGACCGGGCGCGCGGCGACGGGTCGGCCGGACCGGTGGGGCCGCGGTCCTCCACCACCCCAACCCACGGCGAAACCGCACCGCGTAAGACACGCCTTCCGATCGGAGTGCCCATGAGTTCCCTTGCCATACGCGCCGGTTCGATGTTCGACGGATTCCGCCTGTCGGGCCCCACCACCGTGTATGTCTCGGGGGACCGGATCGTACGCGTGGACCGCTACGGTGGGCTGCCCGACGACGGCAGCGAGCTCATCGACCTCGGCGGCTCGGCCTGCCTGCTGCCCGGCCTCGTCGACGCCCACGTCCACCTCGCCTTCAACGCCGGCCTGGACTCCGTGACGTCCCTGGCCGCCACCTCCGACGGCGACCTGCTGGCGCACATGCGGACCGCGGCCCGGTCCACTCTGCTCGCCGGCATCACCACCGTGCGCGACCTCGGCGACCGCGGCTACCTCTCCCTGGCCCTCGCCGAGGAACTTGCCGGGCACCCGGAACGAGGGCCGGAGATTCTGGCCGCCGGACCTCCGCTGACCGTGCCGGGCGGACACTGCCACTTCTTCGGCGGCGAGGTCGAGGGCCACGACGCGCTCAGGGCCGCCGTCCGCGAGCGTCACGCCCGCGGCTGCGCCGTCGTCAAGATCATGGCGAGCGGCGGCAACATGACGCCGGGTTCCGTTCCGCCGCACGCGTCGCAGTACGGCCTGGAGGACCTGCGTGTCGTCGTGGACGAAGCGCACCGCCTCGGTTTGCCGGTGGCGGCCCACGCCCACGGCGTCCAGGCCATCAGGGACGCGGTCGAGGCCGGCGTCGACAGCATCGAGCACGTCTCCTTCCTCGACGCCGACGGCATCGCCCCCGACCCGGACCTCATCGACTCCATCGTGCGGAAGGGAACCTTCGTCAGCCTGACGCTGGGCATGGACCGGGGCGCGACACCGCCGCTGCCCGAGGCCGTGGCCGCTTTCGTCGACGCGATCGCGGACGGCTACGGCGTCCTGCACGAACGCGGCGCGAACATCGTCGTCGGCTCGGACGCCGGTTGCGGGCCCTGGAAGCCGCATGACGTGCTTCCGCACGCCGTTGCCGACCTGGCCGAACTGGGCGTCACGCCGGTGGACGCGCTCATCGCCATGACCAGTTCGGCGGCCCGGCTGTGTCGTGTGGAAGGCCGCAAGGGCCGGATCACCGCCGGTGCGGACGCCGACATCCTGGTCGTCGGCGGCAACCCCGCGCACGACCCCGAGGCCGTCCTGGACGTACGAGCGGTCTTCCGCGCCGGTGTCCGCGTGCGCTGAGGCGCCGTCGCCCCGTCCACCGCGTCCGCGGCCACGCGGCACCGTCCTCCCGCGGCCGGCCGCGTGCCCCCGGCCGTCCCATCCGACGGATCCGGAGTACGCCGACGACTTCCGGCGATCCGGGCCCCACTCCCACCGACAGAGCGGACATCATGGCAACGACCACGCCGACCCCACTCTCCGACCAGCGCCCTCCGGTGCTCCTCGCACCGGCGGCGGGCCTCGCCGCAGGCCTCCTCCTCGGCGTGCTCACCAATCTCGCGCAGGGCGTGCTCCCCGGTGCCGCCAACCAGTTGGCCAATTCGGGAGCGGTCTGGTCCGCCGTCGCCTTCGCCGTCGGCGCGGTCTTCGCCGGCCGGGTGTCGCTCAAGGCCGCCGCCGCGGCCGGGCTGCTGGCCGAACTCGGCCTGGTCGCGGGTTACTACGGCTACGCCGAATTCGGGCGCGACGGCATGGGCTCCCTCCACATGCCGCTCGTCTGGACGGGCGCGGCCTGTGTCGCCGGTCCCCTCTTCGGTGTCGCGGGCCACTGGTCACGCGGGGGCGCGAACAGGACGCGTCGCGTCGCCGGGATCGCCGCCCTCGCGGGTGTCTTCGGCGGCGAAGCGATGCACTTCGCCTGGGTGCTGCACTACCGGGTCCAGGCGGCCGGCTGCCTGCTCGTGGTGCTGCTCGTCTCCCTCCTGCTGCCCCGCACGCTCAAGGAGCGTGCCCTGACCTTGCCGGAGGTGAGCCCGAGTCCCGTCGTCATGGCGGTGATCGAGCGGTACGTGGCGCGGAACCAGGTGCGCAGCAGCGCCGTGTCCCCCGCGGGTGTGAGCGGTGAGGCGGCGGCGTGCCCCGCGGAGGCCGGGCCGAGGGCGAGCGCGGCGGCGCCGGTCCCGGCGGCGGTGAGGAAGGTACGACGGTCCATGCGGCTCCAACTCCTGGGAGAGGTGGGTGGGCGGAATCTGTCGTGGTCGGGCGGTGCGGGAGCCGGCGGGTGTCAGGGGCCCGCCGGCTCCCGGGTCGGGTGGGCCGTCGTACGACGGCCCGGAGGGGAGGGGTCAGCCGGCGGCGCGCGGGAGTTCCCGGGTGCGGCCGAGCCCGCCCAGCCAGTGCGCGGACGGCTTGGGGGTGCGGGCGAAGGTCTCGGGGTCGACGGAGATCAGGCCGAAGGTGGGCGCGTAGGAGCCCCACTCGTAGTTGTCCAGGGCGCTCCAGGCCAGGTACCCCCGGATGTCCAGGCCGTCCTCGAGGGCGGCGGCGACCTCGGCGAGCGCTCCGGTGTAGTAGTCGACGCGGCGCGCGTCGTCGGCGGTGGCGATGCCGTTCTCGGTCACGATCAGCGGGACGTCCCCGACGATGTCCGCGGTGTGGCGCAGGGCGTGGCCCACCGCGGCCGGGTAGTACTCCCACTCGGTGAGGGTGCGCTCGGCGTCCCCGGGTGCCGGGATCGGGCCGTCGGCGCCGATCCGGGTGCGGGTGTAGGACTGCACGCCGATCCAGTCGTCGTCGCGCGCCGCCTCGATGAAGACGTCCTCGCGCGGGTACCGGTAGGCGGCGGTGACGTCCTCCGCGCCGGGCAGGGACTGATAGACCTGGTTGGCGACGGACCAGCCGACCCGGATGGAGGGGTTGATCGCCTTGACCGCCGCCCTGGCCGCGTGGTGGGCGGCGACGACCGCCCGGGTGGTGTCCTCGTCGGGGGTGGGCAGGCCGGCCGGGGGAAAGCCGTGCTCACCGGACTTGGCGAGGCCCGCGATCACCGAGATCATGTTCGGCTCGTTGATCGTGCAGACGTGCTCGACGCCCTTGCCGATGACCGGGGCGGTGGCCGTCACGTAGCGCTCGAAGAGCTCGACCGCGCCCTCGGCGGTCCAGCCGCCGCGGTCCTCGAACCATCGCGGCACGGTGAAGTGGTGCAGGGTGACCATCGGGCGCAGGCCGCGTTCCAGCGCGCCCTCGACCATGCGGCGGTAGTGGGCGAGCTCGGCCCGGGAGAAGTGGCCGGGTGCCGGCTCGATCCGGGCCCACTCGATGCTGAAGCGGTAGTCGGTGAAGCCCAGTCCGGCCAGCAGGTCCATGTCCTCCTGCCAGCGGTGGTAGCTGTCGCAGGCGTCCAGGCTCGGTTCCTTGATGCCCGCGGCGTCGTCGTGCTCCTTGCGCCACCAGTCGCTGTTGGTGTTGTTGCCCTCGATCTGGTGGGCGGCGGTGGCGGCCCCCCACAGGAAGCCCTCGGGGAACCGGGTCACGGCGTGCGTCATCGGTGAGTCTTTCTGGTGCGTGGGAAGAGGTGCCGCGGGTGCCGCCGGGCGCGGCGGTGCGACAGCGGGCCGCGGCCGTGCGGGTACGGGGCGGGGCGGGTACAGGGCGGTGCGTAGGCGGGGCGGTGCGTAGGCGGGCGGGCGGCGGGCTACTTCATGCCCGCGGTCGCCATGCCCTGGGTGAAGTGCCGCTGCAGTACGGCGAAGACGAGCAGCACGGGCAGGACGACCAGGAGGGATCCGGCCATCAGCATGCCGTTGGAGCCCGCCGAGCGGTTGGGGTCGGTGGCGAAGGTGGCCAGCGCCACCGGAAGGGTGTACTTGTCCGGGTCGTTGGTGGCGATCAGCGGCCACACGAAGTTGTTCCAGGAGCCCAGGAACGTGAAGATCGACAGCGTCGCCAGGGCCGGTTTGACCAGCGGCACGGCGATGCGCCAGAAGATGTACCACTCCCCCGCACCGTCCAGCCGCGCCGCCTCCAGGAGTTCGTCCGGGATCGCCTGCATGAACTGCCGCATCAGGAAGACCCCGAAGGCCCCGGCCGCGAACGGCAGCACCAGGCCCGCGTAGGTGTCGAGCAGCCCGAGGTTGCTCATCAGGACGAACATCGGCAGCAGCATCAGGTTGCCGGGCACCATGAGGGCGCCGAGCACCAGCCCGAAGACCTTGCTCCGGCCGGCGAACCGCAGCTTGGCCAGGGCGTAGCCGAGCATCGAGCAGAAGACCAGGTTGCACAGGGTCGTCAGGACGGCGACGACGAGGGAGTTGGCGAAGTGGCGGGGCAGGTCGAGCCGGGCGAGCAGCTGCCGGAAGTTGTCCAGGGTCCACTCGTGCGGGAGCCACACGGGCGGCGAGGCGGTCAGCTCCCGGTTGGTCTTGAACGCGGACAGCGCCATCCACAGGAACGGCGCGGCCATGACCACCAGCGCGACGGAGACCAGGACGTACGTCAGCGGCCTGCGGATCCCGGGGACGGGGCGGGCCGTGCCGGTGCGGGTCGCGGTCATCGGGTGTTGTCCTTCAGCAGTCGGAGCTGGAGGGCCGTGATGCCGAGGATCACCACGAAGAGCACGTACGCCATCGCGCTCGCATAGCCCATGTGGAAGAAGTTGAACCCCTCGCGGTACATGTCGAGCGAGACGGTCAGCGTGCTGTCCGAGGGGCCACCCTGGGTCATCACGAACGGCTCCTCGAAGACGTTGAGGTAGCCGATGGTGGTGATGACGGTCGCGTACAGCAGGGTGGGCCGCAGCAGCGGGACGGTGATGCGGCGCAGCTCCTGCCAGGTGCCGGCGCCGTCGAGCCGGGCCGCCTCCCGCACCTCGGCCGGGATGCCCTGCAACCCGGCGATGAGCAGCACCATGACGGTGCCGAGGTTGCGCCACACGGCCATGGCGATCAGCGACGGCATGGCCAGTGCCCCGGAGCCGAGGAAGTCGGGCGAGGTGAGCCCGACTTCGGAGAGGAGCCCCGCGATCAGGCCGTCGGTCGGGTCGAGGACGAATCGCCAGACGACCGCCACCGCGACGATGCTGGTGACCACGGGCGCGTAGAAGCCGACCCGGAAGAGGGTGCGCGCGCGGTCGATCCCGTTGTTGAGCGCGAGGGCGGCGGCCAGCCCCAGGAGGATCGTCAGCGGAACCCCGACGACGACGAAGTACGCGGTGTTGAACAGCGCGGTGAGGAACTTGTCGTCCTCGAACAGCCGCGTGTAGTTGCCGAAGCCGATGAACTCGGCGTCGAACGGGTGCGTGACGTCGCGGAGCCTGAAGTCGGTGAAGCTCATCGCGAGGGTGGCGACGATCGGCAGCGCCATGAAGACGCCGAACAGCACCAGGAAGGGGGTGGAGAACAGCCATCCCGCCAGGTTCTGCATGCCCAGGGAGCCGTGCCGCCTGCCCCGGGCCGGCCCCGCGGCCGGGGGGTGCTCCCCCGGCCGCGGGGCGCTCGTCGCCGCGTTCGCGGCCTTCTTGGTCGTGGTGCTCACGGCGTCCTACTTCAGGAGGCTCTCGACCTGGGACTGCGCCGTGTCCGCCGCGTCCTGGGCCGAGCTCTTGCCCTGGGTCACCGCGCCGATGGCCTCGTCGACCTTGGAGGTGATCTCGGTCAGGTTCGCCAGCGTGGGCGCCGCCTTGGCGGTCTCCATCTGCTTGCGGAAGACCTGCAGGTCGGGGCTCTGGGCGAGCTCACCGGAATCCCATGCGGCGGTGTTGGCCGGCAGGTCGCTGGTGAGCCGGTACCAGTCGGCCTGGCTCTTGGCGTCGGTAAGGTACTTGACGAACTCCGTGGCGGCGGCCTTGTGCTCGCTGTCCTTGGAGACGACCAGGCTGGAGCCGCCCGCCATCGAGGTGGAGGACCGGTCGGACGGGACCGCGGCCACGGCCCACTTGCCCTTCAGGTCCGGGTACTGGTCGTTGAGGATGCCCCGGTGCCACGGGCCGGAGAAGAACATGGGCACGTCGCCGGTGTTGAAGTCCTTGGTGACGTCGTAGCCGGGCGTGACGCTCTTGCGGACCAGGCCCTTGTCGAAGAGGCCGCCGTAGTACTCCAGCGCCTTGACCGCGGCCGGGGAGTCGACGGCCGCCTTGCCGTCGTCGTCGATGAGCGTGCCGCCGGCGGAGTAGAGGAACGGGTAGAAACTCTGCACCGTGTCCAGGCCGCTGGACTGGATGTACAGGCCCCACTTGGTGCCGGCCTTCTTCTGATAGGCGGCGGCGTCCTGCTGCAGCTCCTGCCAGGTGGCCGGGGGTTCCGCGATGCCGGCCTTCTCGGCGAGGTCGGTGCGGTAGTAGAGGACGCGGGTGTCCACATACCACGGGACCCCGTACGCCGTTCCGTCGGCGACTCCCTGGTCCCAGCCGGCCGGGAAGAAGTCGTCCTTCTTGAAGACCTTGGTGTCGACCGGTTCGAGCACCCCGAGGTCGGCGAACTCGCCGAGGTAGGTGCCGCCCATCTGCGCGACGTCGGGCAGTGTTCCGGCCGCCGCGGCGGCGACGAGCTTCTGGTGGGCGACGTCCCAGCCCACCGGGGTCACCTTCACGGTGATCTGGGGGTGCGCCTTGTGGTACTCCTCGGCGACCTGGCCGAGCTTCTCCCCTTCGGCACCCATGGCCCACACGGTGAGCGTCTGCTTCTGGTCGGCTGCGACCTGCTTGCCGCCGTTGGAATCGCCGCACGCGGTGGCGGCGAAGGCGGTCGTCGCCAGCGTGAGGGCGACCGCTGAGGTTCTGACGGCTCGGCGCATGAGCGGGCTCCTCCTTGAGCACTGCGGGTGATGTATGCGCATCCTGTAAGCGCATACATGAACCCTGGGCCAGGGGCGTGGGGCGACGCAAGAGGAGGCTTGGTCACACTCGGGTAACGGAGTCGGCGTCCGCCGGCACACGGCGGCGGCGCACGCGGGCAGAACTCGGCGGCCGTACCCGGCCATGGGTACGGCCACGCGCCGTCGGGCGCCGCCCCGGATCGGCCCCCGGCGCGGCGTCCGGAAGCCTCACGGCCGTCCGCACCCGCAGCTCGCACGGAGCACCACCGTGACCGGCAGCACCAGGGAACGGGGCGCGTCCGCGCGTCCGCCGCCCAGCCGGCGCACCAACTGCTCCACGGCCTCCTCGCCCAGACGGAGCATCGGTTGGCGCACGGTGGTGAGGGCCGGCCGCACCAGCCGGCCCAGCGCGATGCCGTCGAAGCCGGTCACGGCGACCTCCTCCGGCACCCGGACGCCGCGGCGTTCCAGGGTGTGCAGGGCGCCGACCGCCATCTGGTCGTTGGCGAAGAGCATGGCCGCCGGTGTCTCCCCGCCGCGGTCGAGCAGCGCATCGGCCGCCCGGGCCCCTTCGGCCTGGGTCATCGGGTCGATCCGCAGATCGGGCTCGTCCCCCACGGTGACGCCGGCCGCCAGGCAGGCCTCGCGGTAGCCGCGGAACCGGGCCTCCGCGTCGGGCGACGTCCTGTCCCCGCCGACGAAGGCGAGCCGGCGCAGCCCGTGGTCCTCGATCAGGTGCCGGGTGAGTTCGCGCTGACCGTCCTGGTTGGCGACCTCGATGTGGTCGAGGTGGTCCAGTTGCTCGTCCTCGCGGGGACCCGCGAGCATCACCACGGGCTGTCGCCGGGAGATGGCCTCCAGTTCCTCCGTCGGCACCGTCCGGGCCAGGACGGCGAAGCCGTCGACCCGGCCCGCCACCTTGGCGACCAGACTCTCCGGGCCGCCCTGCAGCGATGCCGCGATCAGCAGCGCGTAGCCGTGCCGCCGCGCGGCGCGCTCCATGCCGCGGATGATCTGGTCCGAGTAGAGCATGGCGGCGTCGTCCTCGGCGTCGCCCGCCTCGCTCTCGGCGTCCGGGTCGGAGTAGTCGGGGAAGCACAGCCCGAGCACCCCCGTGGAGCGGCTGGCGAGGCCGCGGGCGTTCCCGCTCGGGACATAGCCGAGTTCGCGGGCGACCGCGAGGACCCGCTCCCGGGTCTCCGCCCGCACGGAATCCGGGTTGCGGTAGACCCGCGACACGGTGGCGATGGAGACGCCCGCCTGGCCGGCGACGTCGTACACCGTGGGGACAGTGCTCACTGAGGGAACCCCAAGCTCCTTGGAACCGACCGGAACCCGCTGCTCCGGCAGCGCACCCGCAGAAGCCCGCCGGACACCCCGCACCTGCTTCTGAAAGCGCATTCACCCTAGGTCCGGACCCTGCGGACGGGCAAGGCCGGCCCCGCTCCCGCGGTGCCGGGCGGCGGGGCGGACCGGGCTACCGTGTCGATCGCCGCGCGCCGGCGCCACGGCTGCGAGAGCCCGTCCGGTCACGCCGTCAAGCGCGTCATGGGCCCGCCGCCGGTGCGGTACCGCACCGTGGGGGCGCACCACCCTGACGGGCGGCGGATCGAGTCGCAGCCGTCCCATCCACGTCGTTCCCGGACGGTGCGACACCGGCGAGGGCCCGGGAATCCACCGGGCGCGGAGGGGCCCCTCACCGCAGCAGCCGGCCTCGGGGCACCGGCCGACGTCGACGGTGATCAGCTCGGGGAACAGTGCGGGAAGGGCGCGCGGAGGGTGTGCGGGTGAGCCCTGCGCGGGCCGGGACGGCGCCCGGGCTCCGGGAGTCCCGGTGCCCGGGCGCCGCCGGTGTGGGTTGTGCGCGTCAGCCGCGGTCCGCGGAGGCCGCGCCCTCCGTGCCGCCCCCGTACCGGCGCCGGAAGCGCTCGACACGGCCGGCCGTGTCCACGACGCGTGCGCTGCCCGTGTAGAAGGGGTGGCTCGCGGAGGAGATCTCCACGTCCACGACCGGATAGGTGGTGCCGTCCTCCCAGACGACGGTCTTCTCGCCGGTCATGGTGGAGCGGGTGAGGAAGGCGAAGTTCGCCGCGCGGTCGCGGAAGACGACGGGATGGTAGTCGGGGTGGATACCGGGTTTCACGGGTTCTCCAGTACGAGTCGTGCGGCCCGCGGGGGCCGGTGGTGGGGTGTGCCGGGGGGCGGTGTCACCAGGAGGCCTTGCGCACTCCGGGCAGATGGCCCGCGTGGGCCTGGGCGCGCAGATTGATCCGGGACAGGCCGAACGCCCGCAGGTGGCCGCGGGGCCGCCCGTCGAGGGAGTCCCGGTTGCGGACCCGCGTCGCGCTGGCGTCACGGGGCTGCCGGTCCAGCTCCCGACGTGCGGCGGACCTCTCCTCCGGCGTGGAGGCGGGGTCGCGCAGGACGTCCTTCAACTCCGCGCGGCGCACGGCGAACCGCGCGACGACGGCCTTGCGCCGCTCGTTCTTCGCGATCTTGCCTGCCTTGGCCATCAGACCTTCCCTCCCCGCGCGCGGATGACGGCGACGGCCTTCTCGATGCCGATGCGGTCCACCGCCTTGATGCCCTTGGCGCTCAGAGTGAGCCGCACGGTGCGGCCTTCGCTGGGCAACCAGTAGCGCTTGTGCTGGACGTTGGGGTCGAAGCGGCGCCTGGTCCGCCGGTGGGAATGGGAGACGGAGTTGCCGAAGCCGGGCTTGCGGCCCGTGAGTTGGCAGTGTGCGGGCATGGCGGTCCGTTCTGTCCTCGCGATGGGTGAGCGGAGGACTCGTCGAGCTTATTGGAAATGAAAACCAGTTCTGTATAGTACCCGCCATGGCACGCAACGAACTTCGCCCCGTCATCAAGCTCCGCTCCACCGCCGGGACCGGCCACACCTATGTGACCCGCAAGAACCGCCGGAACGACCCGGACCGCCTGGTCCTGCGCAAGTACGACCCCGTGGTCCGGCGCCACGTCGAGTTCCGCGAGGAACGCTGACCCCGCGCCCTGCCCACCCGTTCGCCCCCCTGACACGAAAGGCACCATCCCGTGGACAGCAGCACCAAGCTGCCCGTCGTCCTGGTCGGCGGCCTGCACGCCGAGGCGCGCCGCGCCGCGGTACGCGAGCTCCTGCACTCCGCCCCCGGAGCTCTCGCCCTCCACCACGACCTGCGCCCCGCCGTCGGCGGACCCGTCCGGCGGGTCCTCAGCGACAGCGACGGCGTCCTCTTCCGGACCGACACCGAGCTCGTCGACGACTGCGCCTGCTGCGCCCTCCGCGCCGACCTGCTCCCCGAACTGCTCCACCTGGCCGACGATCCGTCCTGCCGGCTCGCCGTCGTCGAGCTGTGGGACTCCGTCGAACCACAGGCCATGGCGGAGGTACTGGTCGGCACCCCGCTGCCCGACGGCTCCGTCTCCGGGCGCCGGCTGGCCATGGCCGGGGTGGTCACCTGCGTCGACCCCGACCTCCTGCTCGATCACCTCAGCCTCGGCGAGGACCTCGCCGAGCACGGGCTCGCCACCGCCCCCACCGACCGGCGCACCATCGCCGACACCCTGGCCCGCCAGCTCGAATACGCCGGTGTCCTCGCCCTGGCCCCGGGTGACGGCGCGGACCCGGGCGCGGTCGAACTGCTCACCCAGCTCCACCCGACGGCCCGCCAGGTCACCATCGGCACCGGCCGGCTGGCCGCCGCCGCCCGGTCCGGCTTCGACGTCGCCGCGGCCGCCTCGCGGCAGCACCCGGCCAGTGCCCTGCTGCCGCAGGAGGCCGACGCCCATGGCGTCGCCACCCTGGTCTGGCGGGCCTCCCGTCCCTTTCATCCGGGACGTCTGCACGCCGCGCTGGAGGACCTCAGCTGCGCCGCCGCCCGGAGCCGCGGCCGCTTCTGGCTGGCCGACCGCCCCGACACCCTGCTCTCCTGGGAAGCGGCCGGCGGTGCGCTGTGCATCGAGGACGCCGGCCCGTGGCTCGCCGCGCTGCCCGACGCCGCCTGGGAGGCGGTACCGGCCGAACGCCGGGTGGCGGCCGCCCTGGACTGGCACCCCGAACACGGTGACCGCGGCCAGCACCTCGCCTTCACCTCACCGGACCTCGACCGCGAGGGGCTCGTCGCCGCCCTCGACCGCTGCCTGCTGACGGACGCCGAGTACGCCGCCGGGCCCGAGGGCTGGCGGCACCTCCCGCACGTCTTCGACGACTTCTTCGACGACTTCTTCGACCACGCGGCCTGAACCGCCCACCACCACGACCACGACCACGGGAGGCCGCACCATGGCATCCGTCCGCACCGGCAAGAGCGCGGGCAGGCGCAAGGACGCCCGCAAACCCCGCCCCAACCCCCTCGTGTCCGCGGGAATCGAGTACATCGACTACAAGGACACCGACCTGCTGCGGAAGTTCCTCTCCGAACCGGGGCAAGATCCGCAGCCGGCGGGTCACCCGCGTCACCGCGCGGCAGCAACGCGCCCTCGCCCGTGCCGTCAAGAACGCCCGCGAGATGGCCCTGCTGCCCTACGCCTCCCGCTGACCCCGGCACCCGCCCGAACAGGAGACGCCCCATGGCCGTACCCAAGCGCAAGACCTCGCGTGCCAACACCCGCCATCGCCGGGCCCACTGGAAGGCCACGGCCCCCCATCTGGTGCCGGTCACCGTCGACGGCCGCGAGCAGCTGGTCCCGATCCACCTCGTCCGCGCCTGCCGGCGCGGCCTGCTGCCCCGGCGGGACTGACTCAAGGGGGCGGCTCCGCAGCGCGCCCGTCAGCGGCGGTGCCATTCCTCGGCCAGCAGCCGGTAGGAACGGACCCGGTCCGCATGGTCGTGGGTGATGGTGGTGACGATCAACTCGTCCGCGCCCGTGGCCTCCTGGAGCTGCTCCAGCCGGTCGGCGACCCGCCGCGGCGAGCCGACGAACTGCGTCTCGACACGGTCGGCCACCAGGGCGCGGTCCTCGTCCGTCCACGCGTGGCCGCGGGCCTGTTCCGGGGTGGGGAACTCGATGGCGCCCTCCGCGGTCCGGATGCTCCGGACCCAGGCGGCGTAGCCGGTGGCGAGTTCGCGGGCGGTGGCGTCGTCCCGCGCGACGACGACGTCGGCGGAGACGCTGACGTACGGCTTGTCGAGCACGCCGCCCGGCTGGAAGGCCGCGCGGTACCCGTCGGCGGCCTCCAGCACGGTGCCCGGGCTGACGTGGTAGTTCGCGGCGAAGCGCAACCCGTTGCGGCCGGCGACCTCGGCACTCTGGCCGCCGCTGCTGCCGAGGATCCACACCTGGACGTCGGCGCCCTCACCGGGGACGGTGTGCGCCTCGACCCCCTCCGGGGAGCGGTAGGTACCCCGCAGCAGGGCCAGGATGTCGTCGACCTGCTCGCCGTAGTCCTGGGACCGGGCGCCGGGCTGCTGGAGCAGCTGCTTCTGGAGCGCGACGCGGGGTGAGCCGAGCAGGTGCTCGAAGGAGAACTTCGGCGGGATCCGCAGACCGTTCGGGGTGCGCCCGTCGACGACGGGGGTCGTGCCGGGCACCGGGCCCGGCGCGGTCCCCGGCGGGCGGCCTCCGGAACGTCCGAGCCCGAGGTCGAGCCGTCCGGGGTGGAGGGCGTCGACGAGGCCGAACTCCTCGACGGTCGACAGGGCGGTGCGGTGGCCGAGTTGGACGGCACCGGAGCCGAGCCGGATCGTGGAGGTCGCGGCGGCCGTGAGCGCCAGGACGACGGCGGGCGAGGTGCCCGCGACGCCGGGGTTGAGGTGGTGTTCGGCGAACCAGTAGCGGGCGTAGCCGAACTCCTCGGTCCGCCGGGCGAGGTCGATGCTGTTGCGCAGGGCGTCCGCGGCGGTGGAGCCGGACGCTATCGGGACGAGGTCCAGGACTCCGAGCGGGATGCGGGACACGGTGGTGTTCTCCTCAGTGGTGGGCGGGTTCGGTGACCGGCGGGACGGGCCCCCAGGGGAACGGCGGGTCCGGTATCCCGCGCCGCAGGACGGGCGCGACCTCGCTCGGGTCCGGGGCGTGCGCGATCAGCGTGATGGCGAGGAACTTCACGACGCAGCCCGCTCTGCAGGACCACCGGCGCGGGTGCCTGCTTGGGCGACGGCCCGGACGTCGGGGTGGGCGAGACCGAGGTGGTCGCGCAGTGTGGTGCCCTCGTAGTCGGCGCGGAACACGCCCCGCTCCTGGAGCAGCGGTACAACGGTGTCGGCGAAGGCGTCCAGCCCGCCCGGGGTGATGTGCGGGACGAGGATGAAGCCGTCGGAGGCGTCCGCCTGCACGAACTCGTCGATGGTCGCGGCGACGGTGGCCGGGGAGCCGACGAAGGACTGCCGGTTGCCGGTCTCGATGACCAGGTCGCGGATCGACCACTTGTTGGCGGCGGCCAGTTCCCGCCACTCGCGGGCGGTGGCGAGCGGGTCGCGGTACATGCGCACCTGCGCCCGTCCGCGGGCCACGGTGTGCTCGCCCGGGTCGGGGTCGATGTCCGGGAGGGGACCGTCGGGGTCGTAGGCGGACAGGTCGCGGTTCCAGACGAACTCCAGGTGACGGATCGCGGTGGCCCCGCTCACCTGCTGCCGGCGTACCTCGCGGGCCAGTTCCGCGGCCTCGGCGTCGGTGTCGCCGAGGACGAAGGTCGCGGCGGGCAGGATGAGCAACCGGTCCGCGCTTCGCCCGTACTTGGGCAGACGGCCCTTGACGTCCCGGTAGAAGGCGCGACCCTCCGCGAGGGTGCTGTACCGGCTGAAGATCGCGTCCGCTTCGGCGGCGGCGAATTCGCGGCCCTCCTCGGAGTCGCCGGCCTGGAAGATCACGGGGCGCCCCTGCGGGCTGCGCGGGACGTTGAACCGCCCGTGGATGTCGAAGTGGCGTCCCCTGTGCTCGAAGGCACCGGCCCGCGCGTCGCGCAGGAAGGTGCCGGTCGCCTGATCGGCGACGATCTCGTCGCCGTGCCAGGAGTCGAAGAGCTCGCCCGCGGTGGTGAGGAACTCCCTGGCGCGGGAGTAGCGCTCCTCCTGCGGGAGGAATCCGCCGCGGCGGAAGTTCTCCCCGGTGAAGGCGTCCCAGGAGGTGACGACGTTCCAGGCGGCGCGCCCGCCCGAGAGGTGGTCGAGGCCGGCGAACTGCCGGGCCACCTCGTAGGGTTCGTTGAAGGTGGAGTTGATGGTGCCGGTCAGGCCGAGGCGTTCGGTGACGGCGGCGAGCGCCGCGAGGACGGTGAAGGTGTCGGGACGGCCGACCACGTCCAGGTCGTAGAGCCGCCCGCCCTGTTCGCGCAGGCGCAGGCCCTCGGCGAGGAACAGGAAGTCGAACTTGGCGCGTTCCGCGGTGCGCGCGAAGTGGACGAAGGAGTCGAACTCGATGTGGCTGCCGGCCCGCGGGTCGCTCCACACCGTGGTGTTGTTGACGCCGGGGAAGTGCGCGGCCAGATGGATCTGCTTCGGCGATTTGCTCATGGCGTACGGGTTCCTCCGGCTCAGGCGGTCGCGTTCGAGGCCGCGGCGTAGCGGTTGGCGGGGCGGGCCAGGCCGAGCAGACCGCGCAGGGTGCCGGCCTCGTAGGAGCTGCGGAACACGCCGCGGCGCCGTAGCTCGGGCACGAGTCCCCGGGTGATCGCCGGCAGGTCGTGGCCGATCACGGCGGGACGCAGGCGGAAGCCCGTCAGCCCGGCGCGCCGCCACTCCAGGAGCAGGTCGGCCAGTGCGCCGGGGGTGCCGGTGAAGATCCTGGCGTCGCTGGTGTAGGGGGTGCCCGCCAGGCCGTCCAGCCGTCGCAGGCGGGCCCGCGCCGCGGCGGGGTCGTCGTCGAGGACGACCACGAGGTCGCCGAAGATGTGCAGGGGTTCGCCCTCCCGGCCCGCCACCCGCTGTTCGGCACGGATCTCGGTGACGATCGCGCGGGCCTGGTCGGCGTCGTGCGGGGTCACGTATCCGATGTCCGCGGAGCGGGCGACGAGCCGGAACGGCACGCTGCTGTGGGCGAGCGCGCTGACGACGGGCTGGCCCTGGGGCGGCCGAGGCGTGATGGAGGGGCCCTTGACGCTGAAGTACCGGCCCTCGAAGTCGATGTGGTGCAGCTTGTCGCGGTCGATGAAGCGCCCGGTGGCGACGTCGCGGATCTCCGCGTCGTCCTCCCAGCTGTCCCAGAGGCGGCGCACCACCTCGACGTGGTCGCCCGCCTCTTCGAAGAGGCCGGTGACCAGCTCGCGCACGGCGGGGGTGTCCAGGTCCGCGATGCCGAAGGCGGGGATGGAGCGCCTGCCGAAGTGCGCGGCCTCGTTCGACCGGGCCGAGACCTGGACGCGCAGGCCGGCCCGGCCGGTGCTGACGTAGTCGAGCGTGGCGATGGCCTTGGAGATGTGGAACGGCTCCGTGTGCGTGGCGACCACCGTCGGCACCAGGCCGATGTGCCGGGTCACGGGGGCGACGCGGGCGGCGATCAGGACGGCGTCGAGGCGGCCGCGCACCTGGTCGGTGCGGTGGTCGGGCTCGGTGGGGTGGGAGGACTGCGGGCCGAGGGAGTCCTCGATCGTGACGAAGTCGAGCAGCCCGCGTTCGGCCTCGCCGACCACGTCCTGCCAGTAGCGGGCGGTGAACAGTTCCCCCGGCCGGGCCTCGGGTTCGCGCCAGGCGGCGGGGTGCCAGCCGGCGCCGTCGAGGGCCACGGCGAGGTGCAGCGCGGTGTTCGGCGACGAAGGGGAATGGGGGTACGGCGAAGCGATGTCCGAGGACATGGAAGGGGCCTTCCTGATCGACCACGGGTCTCACCGGCCCTCGTCGGGAGGGCCGGCGGCGGGAGAGCGGGTCAGGAACGACAGAGGGAGGCGGCCACGCGCTGCAGATCGATGTGTGCGCGGGAGTACAGGAGGACCGTGCGGGGCGGTGCGGAAACCGCGACGGTCACGCGGAACGGGACGGGAACCGCGACGGTCACGCGGGACGGGACGGGAACCGCGACGGTCGCGCGGGACGGGACGGGCACGAACGTCACCTCCGCTCCCCGGGTGTTCGGCGGGCACGACTCCGCCGAGGGATCCGCTGTCAACACAACGCCGCTCCTATCCGGCCTGTTCCCCCGGGCCGCCCGGGGTGCGCAGGAACAGGAAGGTCGTCCGGCGGCGCAGCGTGAATCCGATCGACTCGTAAAGTCGGATCGCGCCGGTGTTGACGGCCGCGGCGTGGAGGAACGGGGTCTCCCGGCGGCCCCTGATCCCCGCGGCGACGGCCCGTACCAGCCGGGTCGCCAGGCCCCGGCCGCGATGGCCGGGATGGGTGCACACCGCGCTGATCTCCGTCCACCCCGGCGTCCGCAGCCGCTCCCCGGCCATGGCGATCAGCCGTCCGCCGTCCCGGATGCCGAGGTAGGTGCCGAGTTCGACGGTCCTGGGGAGGAAGGGGCCGGGCTGGGTCAGGGCGATGAGTTCCAGGATCTCGGGCACGTCGGCGGGGCCCAGTCGCACCGCCTCCGGCGCGGGTTCGGCGCGCAACGAGGTGTCGACGAGCTGCACGCCGGCACCGCCCTCGACGAGTTCCCACCCGTCCGGGGGCTTCCGCGCGCCGGTGACCGCGACGGCGGCGCCCGGACCGGCCAGTGCGGCGAGGTCCCTCCAGGCCCGCGGATCGGCCGGGTCGGACAGCGCGGTGAACGGGGAGACGTCTGCGGGGTAGCGGGCGGCGCGGCCGACACGCTCGGCGAACCGGGCGTGCGGACCGGTGAGTGCCGCCCAGGCGGGGTTGTCCAGGACGTGCGGTGCCGCCGGGCTCTGCGGGCGGTCCGCGGGGATGCCGAGGGACATGGCTGCCGGATCTCCGTACGGTCGTGCGGCGGACGGGGCGTCAGGAGTTGTCGAGCGGAAGCCCGGGGGGATCGACCTCCGAGGTGCCGACTGCCTCGTTGGACAGGTTCCAGGCGGCCAGCCACTTCGCGTACCGGCCGTTCTCGATCAGGTGGTTGATCGCGGCCGCGACCGGCTTCGCGAGCCCGCTGTCCTTCTTCGCGGTCGCGGCGATCAGGCCCTGCAGGCTCGCTCCGGCGCCGGAGTACTTGCCCGCGTTGCGCGTGGGGTGGGGAGTCCCGGCCACCTGGGTGATGTGGTAGGCGATGCCGGGGTTGGGGCCGAAGTAGGCGTCGATCTTCCCGCCGCTCAGCGCCAGATAGGTGCTGTTGTTGTCGGGGAAGTACTTGACGGTGAGCTTCTCGCCGTCCGCCCGGAGTTTCTTCTGCCACTCCAGGAGGATCTTCTCCTGGTTGGTGCCGGCGCCGACCGCGACGGTCCTCCCGGCGAGGTTCCGGTAGTCGCCGGCGAACTCCCAGGTGCTGTTTCCCAGAACCTCGAAGGCCAGGTTGTCCTGCCGGTAGGAGGCGAACTCGTACTTCCGCTTGCGCTCCTCGGTGTCCGTGACGTTGGAGAAGGCCACGTCGACCCTGCCGCTGTCGATGCCGACGAAGAGGTTCTCCCAGGTCGAGTTCCTGACCACGGGCTTGAGTCCGAGCACCGCCGCCACCAGGCGGCCGAGGTCGGGTTCCGCGCCGGTGAGGGTCTTCTGGTCGCTTCCGACGTACGCCAGCGGCGCGAAGCCGGCGGGCAGCGCGCCGACGCCGATGACCAGTTCGCCCTTGTCGGCGACGGCCTTGGGCAGTCCGGCGCTGATGGACTTCACCTCCGTCACCTTCAGCGTGGTCTCCTTGGCCGCGCCGTTGGACAGCGCGCCCACGGTGATCTTTCCGGTGGAGGATCCCGCGCCGATGGTGGCGGACGCCTCGCTGTCGCCCCCGCAGGCGGCGAGCCCCCCGGCGAGGACGGTCAGGGCGGCGGTGGCCGTGAGGGTGCGGAGGAGTCTGCCGCGCGGGCGAAGAGTGGGCATGGCCGTCCATTTCCTTTGTCGGTGGTCCGTTGTCGGTGCTTGTTGTCGGTGGTCCGTTGTCGGTGGTCCGTTGTCGGTGGTCCGTTGTCCGTCGGCCGGTCCGTGGTTCCGCGAAGCGGCAAGCGGTGTGCGGTGTGCGGTCAGAGCACCTTGCTGAGGAACTCCCTGGTCCGCTCGTGGGCGGGATGGTTCAGCACCTGGTCGGGCGGGCCCTGTTCGACGATCCGGCCTTCGTCGAGGAAGACGACGCGGTCCGCGACCTCGCGGGCGAAGCCGATCTCGTGCGTGACGATGACGAGGGTGGTGCCGCTGGTGGCCAGGTCCTTGATGACGGAGAGCACCTCGCCGACGAGTTCGGGGTCCAGGGCCGAGGTGGGTTCGTCGAAGAGGATGACGCCGGGGCGCAGCGCGAGGGCCCGGGCGATCGCCACGCGCTGCTGCTGCCCGCCGGACAACTGCCTGGGGTAGGCGCCCGCCTTGTCGGCCAGCCCGACCCGGCCGATCAGGATGCGCGCCAGCTCCCGGGCCTCGGCCTTGCGCAGCCGGCCGGTCGCCACGGGGGCGGCGGCCACGTTGTCCAGCACGGTCAGATGCGGGAAGAGGTTGAAGTTCTGGAAGACGAATCCGATCCGGCCGCGCTGGGTGAGGATGACGCGCTCGCTCAGTTCCTTGAGCCGTTCGCCGTGCCTGCGGACGCCGATCGGCTCGCCGTTGAGGCTGACGTGGCCGGCCTCGGGCTTCTCCAGGTGGTTGATCACCCGCAGCAAGGTGGACTTGCCGGAGCCGGACGGTCCGATGACGACGGTGACCTCACCGGGCCGGACCGTCAGGCTGACCCCGTCCAGGACCCGATGGGCGCCGTACCATTTGTGCACGTCGTGGACCTCGACGGCGGCCGGCTGTATGTCGGTGGTCATCTCGCGGTCTCCGTCCGGACGCGGGCCCGCAGGTCGCCGATGGCGATCCGCAGTCTCTGCAGGGGAGTCGGCGGCACGGTGCGCAACGCGCCACGCGAGTAGTGCCGCTCCACGTGGAACTGGACGACGGAGACGACGCTGGTGAGGATCACGTACCAGACGGTGGCGACGAGCAGCAGCGGCACGATGTCGCCGGGATAGGTGCTGCCCATGCTCTGCACCGAGCCGAACAGGTCGAGCAGCGAGACGTAGAAGACCAGCGAGGTCCCCTTGATCAGGCCGATCAGCTGGTTGACGTAGTTGGGGACGACGGACCGCAGCGCCTGGGGGAACACGATCCGTGCGAACTGGTAGCGCTTCGGCAGGCCGAGCGCCGCGGCCGCCTCGTGCTGGCCCTGGTCGACCGAGAGGATTCCGGCCCGCACCACCTCCGAGGCGTAGGCGGCCTCGTTGAGGCTGAGACCGACGACGGCCACGACCAGGTCGGTGGCGAGTCTGGACTCGTCGAAGGTCAGGAAAGCCGGACCGAAGGGCACGCCCAGGCTCAACGTCCGGTAGAGCGCGCTGAAGTTGTAGAGGAACAGCAGCACGACGATGAGCGGCACCGAGCGGAACAGCCAGGTGTACGTCCAGCTGACGGCGCGCAGCACGGGGCTGCCGGAGAGCCTGGCCAGCGCGAGCGCGATCCCGCCGAGGAGGCCGAGCACCGCGCTGTACGCCGTCACCTCCAGCGTGATGAGCAGCCCGTCGAGGATCACCGGACGGACGAACCAGTACGCGAAGCGGTCCCACTGGTAGAAGGGGTTGGTCGCCAGGCCGTGCCCGATCTGGGCGACGAGCACCAGCACGATCGCCGTGGCGATCCAGCGTCCGGGCCGCCGCAGCGGCACCACCCACCGCGCGGTGGGCGGTCGGGGTGCGGGGAGCGAGGGGCCGGCCGGCGCCGCGGAAGGGGGCGGCGCCGAGCGGGCGGACACGGCGGTGCCGGGAGGTTCGGTCACGGGTGACTCCAGCGGTTCGGCACGACCCGGCCGCGCGGACGGCGGCGGCCCCGCCGGAGCACGGGCGTTCGGCGGGCGGAGCGACGGGTCGGGACGGCGAAAAGGCGAGAGAGCGAGAAGGCGAGAAGGCGAGAAATCGGAAAGCGACAAGGCGGACGAAGCGGGTCCGGGCGGAAGGACGCGTCGCCGCCTCAGCGGCGGGCACCGGGGTTCAGAAAGCCGTCAGCCTTGACAGAGTGCGCGACGGGGCGCGGTACACGCGCGACAGAGGGCGCTGTGGACGTGGCGCCGGGCGAAGAGGCGCCGCGGGTACGCCGAGACGCGGCCACGGGACCGCTGCGCGGCCGTCCCCGGGGTTGCGTGCATCGTCGTCACCGTCACCGTTCCGCCCCGCGGGGCCTCGCGTTCACCGAACATCGTCCGGTCCGGTCGTCACCTGGCACACCCTGCCGCGGCACGGAGGCCGCCGGCGGCGCTCCAGGGGTTGTTCACCGACGCTCATGACCGATCTGCGGCGTAAGTTAGGCACGGCCCGGAGGGAATGTCAACGCCGGTGTCTCACATGGTGAGCGGTCCGGTGAGACAGCAACGCCGCCTTGACGCACGGGGTTTGACGACTCGACACTGTGGGGAACGGTCACGATGGTCAGCGCCCGCCACGCCGCCCCGCGGCCCAGGCGGGTCATCGGCCCCGGCCCGCTGACCGGCAACCCCCACATCGCGGTGGGGTGCCCCGGGTGACGACCTGGTCCCGCCGAAGCGGCGGGGCAAGCGCGGTCCCGCGTCTCGCGGGCCCCCGAGCCGGGGAGGCGGACATGCCCAGGGCACAAGCCCTTCTCCTCACCCGTCGCCGGCACATCGACTTCCTGCGCGTCTGCGGCTCCTTCGGCGCGGCCCGCTGACCCTGGCGCGTACCGGCACACCGCCGGCCAAGGGGCCGGGTGCACACCGGACACAGGGCTTTGAGCCGTCCTGCCATCGGTGCCCGCGGGGCGACCGGTGGCCCCACCACGCCTTGGAGAGGGCATGCCCGAGACGATCCCGCACGACGCCCGCACGGCACCGCTCCGTGACCACGACTTCAGCGCCTCCTGTACGGTGCTGCCGCGCACGGCCCGTCCCGACCGCTTCCGCAGCCGCATCGGCGTCGACCTGGCCGGCGGCTTCTACCCCGCGCCGCGCCGCTACGAACTGTTCCTGTCGGCCGGGTGCCCGCTCTCGCAGCGGGTCGCCATCACCCTCGACCTGCTCGGACTGCGGGACTCGGTCGTCACGACCCTCGTTCCGGCGACGCCCGCCGACGAGCCCTCGGACGCCGGGCGCACCGCGCTCGCGCCGCTGCGCGGGGCGTACGAGGCCACATGGCACCGCTACGACGGACCGCTCACCGTCCCCGCGCTGTGCGACCGGTGGACCGGACGGGTCGTCAGCAACCACACCCCGGACATCCTCCGCGACCTCGCGGGCAACCTCGGCGGCCAGGTCCGCGGTCCCGTGCCCGTCCTGTACCCCCCGGCGCTCCTGACCGAGATCGAGGCGATCCGGCACACGGTGGACGAGGGCGTCACACGGGCCGCCGAACAGGCCGCGGAAGCGGCCCCCGGGTCGGCCGGCCGCGAGAGGGCCCTGGGGACGCTGCACGCCTCGCTCGGTCTGCTGGACCGCCGACTGGTTCGGGAACCCCACGTGTTGGGCGGGCAGTTGACGGCGGCCGACGTCGATCTGTGGGTGGCCCTGACCCACCTCGGGAGCGGTCCGCTCTCCCGCTACGGCCATCTCCCCGCCTATGTGCGCCGTCTGGCCGGGCACCCGGCCTTCCACGCGCACCACCCGGCCGCCGGGGTCGCGTCGACCGCCTGACGCACGACGCCGTTCCTCCCCCGCGGTGCGCGGCGGGGGAGGAACGGCGTCGGGTGCCCGCGTGCCCGGGTTCTCAGGCCTCCTCGGCCGGAAGGGCGTACAGCCCGGGGAGGTTGACCACGATCGCCTCCTGGGTGCTGCGGGCGATGACGACCACGGCCTCCTCCGCGGGGTCCGGGTTCTCCTCCCGGTGCGGTACGAACGGGGGGACGAAGATGTAGTCGCCGGGCGAGGTGCGCAGGCGGACCTCCTCGGGCTCGTCGCCGGAGTCGTCCAGGAAGACGAACTCGGGGTGCCCGCTCACCACGTAGATGGCGGTCTCGGACTCCCCGTGGTGGTGGTCGGAGGACGACGTCGCGGGGGCCACGTGCGTCTGGCCCATCCACAGCTTCTCCGAACCCACCGTCCTCCCGCTGACGGCGGCGAACCTGCGCATGCCGCCGGTCTGCGCCGTGTCGCCGTCCAGGGCGTCCGCGCGGACGTGGTGCAGCCGGGTCCGCAGGGGCGCCGCGCCGCGCCCGGGGGTGTCGTGGAGATGGGGGTGGAAGCCTTCACCGGGATTCGTCAGGGGCTCGCTCATGGCCGGGACGCTAGGGCGGCCCCGAAAAGGATGTCAAGAAGTGTCCATTGCCCTTCACCTGCGGCAATACTCCCGCAACAGGAGCCGCGAACCGGCTCGGGCCCTGGCCGCCGGAGCCGGGTCGGGCATGATGGGCGCATGCATATCTCCGCGAAGGCGGACTACGCCGCGCGGGCTCTGCTGGAGCTCGCCCGTGAGCCCGCCCGCCCTCTGACCTGCGAGGCCATCGCCTCGGCGCAGCAGATCCCGTTCCGGTTCCTGAAGTCCGTCGTGGGCGAGCTGCGGAAGGCCGGACTGGTGCGCAGCCAGCGCGGCTGCGAGGGCGGTTACTGGCTCGGCCGGCCCGCCGGGGAGATCACCCTTCTGGACGTGGTGCGCGCCGTCGACGGTGAGTTGATCACCCTGCGGGGCGAGTCGCTGGCCGGTCTCGGCTACCCGGGCCCCGCGGCGGGGCTGCCGGATGTGTGGCGTCGGGTCGAGGAGAGTGCGGCGGCGGTCCTGGGCGCGGTGACGCTCCCCTCGCTGCTCCCGGCGGGAGCGGGGGAACGGCCCGAGGACCGGATGGGAGCCGCGTGACGGCGCAACCTCCCCCGCCGGAGGTGGAGGTGGTGGAGTACACCGATCCGCTGTGCCCCTGGGCGTGGGGGTCGGAGCCCGTCTTCCGCGCGCTGCGGGCGGCTCTCACCGTCCGGGTGCGCTGGCGCCGCGTCCACTGCGTCCTGTTCGACCTCGACGACGACCCGCCGCCCGACCCGGCCGCGGAGACCGCCTGGTACGCGCGGTACGTCGAGGAGGTGAGCGCGCACACCGGAGCGCCGCGGGCGGCGCGGCTCAGCCGTGTGGCGGTGAGTTCCTGGCCGGCGTCGCTGACCGCCAAGGCCGCCGAACTCCAGGGCGGCGACGTGGCGGACGCGGTGCTGCGACGGCTCCGGGAGAGCGTGTTCGTCCTCGGGGAACCCGCCGACACGCCCGCGCTGGCCCTGTCCGCGGTTCGCGGCGTGCCGGGCCTGGACCCGGCACGCCTCTCGGCCGACGCGGCCTCAAGCGGGGTGCTGGAGCGCGTGCGGGCCGACCGGGCGGAGGCCCGTCGCCCGCTGCGCGAGGTGCTGGCGGTGCGCGGCCCGTCGCCCCACCCCGGCGCCGCGAAGGAGACCGGCGACGGCGGGCACCGGTACGCACTGCCGACCCTGCTCGTACGCGCCCCGGCGGGGTATCGCGTGATCCCCGGCTGGCGGCGCTACGAGGAGTACGCCTCCGCCGTCGAGGAGTTGTGCCCGGGACTGCTGCGGACCCCGGCGCCGCTGTCGCCGGCGTGGGCCCTGCGCCACTACCGGAGCCTCACCGATCCGGAGCGAGGACTGCTGTCGCAGGGCCCGTGGCCTCCGGCGGGGGCGGTCCGGGTGGACACCGGGCACGGCCCCCTGTGGCTGGATCCCGGGGAGGCCGCGGTGCATCCGGCCACCGGCGGCGGCGCTCGCGGCACGCTCTGACGGGCCTCTGACCGGTGGTCAGGGACCGTCGCGGGACCTGTCCCGCCTAATGAGACACCAATTGGTGTCTATTGACAGCCCCTTACGGCGCTCGCCAGGATGTGCAGCATGCTCACGACGCACCCCGCAGTGGTGTGCCGCTACGTGGACCTGCGGCGCACCTGCAGCGCCCTCTGTCGCTGACCGGCCGCCGCCCGCGGCCCACAGGCGCCTGACCCCTGCCGTCAGCACCGGCCGCCCCGCCGCTCAGCCGAGCCGGGCCCGCCGTCCGCGCCGCCCCTTCCGCGCTTCGCCGCCTTCTCCCGCCCGTATCCCGGCCGGCCCCCGCGTATCCACCGACGTCCCGCCCTGAGCGCGGCGTGCCCGACGTGTGCGTCCGCGCACGCGACGGCACGGCCGCGCCCGGCGCGAGCCGGCGTCCGGCGCGGGTGCCCGCCGTGCCCGCCGCCTCGCTCCCGCCTGCCCTGAGCCGGGTCGGGGGCCCTCGAAGAAAGCCGATGAGATGCCCGGACGACTCATGCTCCGCCGCCCCGGACCCGACCCCCGAACCGCCCGGCGATCGGCCCGGCTGCGCACCGCGGCCCTCGGAACCGCCCTCGTCTCCGTACTCGTCCCCGGACTCGGCGCGTGCGGCGACGGCGCCGGCGCCTCGACCGGGGGCGCCACACTGAAGTGGGCCTCCTCCTACTTCCCCGCCCACTGGGACCCGGTGGTCTCGGGCAGTGGCGCCCAGTTCCGTCAACTTGCCCTGGTCTACGCATCGTTGACCCGGACCGACGAGAACGGCAAGGCCGTCCCGGACCTCGCGAAGAGCTGGGAGTACAACGCCAAGGGCGACGAGATCACCTTCCACCTGCGTCCCGGCCTGAAGTTCAGCGACGGTGAGCCGGTCGACGCGGCCGCGGTCAAGGCGGCGATCGAACGGGCCAAGAAGCAGAAGAACTCGGCGCTCTTCGGTGACCTGACCTCGATCGGGTCGGTGGACGCCCGGGGTCTCGACGCGGTCGTCCACCTCACCCAGGTCGACTACCAGATCCCCCAACTGCTCGGAGAGCGCGTCCTGCAGATCGCCAGCCCCAAGGCGGCCGCGAACCCGGAGAAGCTGGACCAGGCCCCCGTCGGCGCCGGGCCCTTCGTCGTCAGGCAGCTGATCCCCGGCACCAAGGTAATCCTCGAGAAGAACCCGGACTACTGGGACGCAGGGAACATCCACATCGACGGCGTCGAGCTGATCTCGGCCCCCGACGCGTCCACCGTCGTCTCCGGCCTGCAGACCGGGGTGTACAACTTCGCCGACATCGAACCGAGCCAGGCGGGTGCCGCCAGGAAGGCCGGCCTCGACGTCTTCGTGCAACCCGGCTTCAACGCCTCGAACATCAGCCTCAACATCAACAAGGCCCCCTTCGACGACGACCGGGTCGTCGACGCCGTCCGCCATGCGATCGACCGCGAGGAGTTCGTCGACAAGCTGACCTTCGGCTACGGCGAGGCGACCGACCAGCCGTTCCCGAAGGGCTATGTGGCCTACGACCCCGAGTCCGCGGGCACCTACCCGTACGACCCCGCGGCGTCGCGGAAGCTCCTCGCCCAGGCGGGCCACAAGGCCGGCGACATCAAGCTCGACCTGGTCATCCCCGCCGAGGACCCCCAGGCCGAGATCGTGCAGTCGCAACTGGCCGCGGTGGGCATCACCGTGAACATCAGGATCGACAAGAACTGGGCCACCCCGTTCTTCGCCAAGGACCTCGCCTTCTCCCTGTACGGAACCACCGGCCGGGACTCGGCCGTGCAGACCCTCACCGCCCACTTCGGCCCCGACGGCCCGCTGAACCTGAGCACGCCGTACGAGCCGGCCGGGTTCGAGGCGGCCGTCGCGAAGGTCCGTCAGACCCCGCTGGACGACCCCGGCTACGCCGGTGCCCTGCGGGCGGCGACCCGGGCGGGCCTGAAGAGCAAGGCCCTGGTCTTCACCTACTCCTCGCCCAACCTCTTCGCCAAAAGCAAGGCGATCTCGGACCTGCCGAAGAACCCGGCCCACATCGACTGGACCGGCGTGACCGTCTCCGGCCCCAACTGACCCCCGTCCACGACAGAGAGGAGGCAGCCCCATGACGACGACCACGGCACCGGTCCCCCTCGCCCGCCGTCGCGGGGTCGCCCTGGCCAGGGCGCGGCACACAGCGGGCCGCGTCCTGTCCGCCCTCGCCCGGTCCGTCGCGATCTTCGTGCCCGTGTTCCTGGTGGCGACGTTCGTGACGTTCGCGCTGCGGTCGCTGAGCGGGCTCAGCCCGGCGCGGATCCAGCTGGGTGAGGAGGCGACCCCCGAAGCCGTCGCGAGGATCGAGTCCCAGTGGGGGCTCGACCGGCCCTTCCTGGTCCAGTATGGGGACTGGTTCACCGGCATCCTGCACGGCCGGCTGGGCACCAGCTGGACCAACGGCGCCGACATCTCCACCCTCATCGGCCTCGGCCTCGGCGTCAGTCTCTCGGTGGCGACGTTCGCCCTGGTCATCGGTGTGGTCGTGGGCTTCGTGCTCGGCACGGTGGCGGCGCTGCGCAGCACCACGTGGATCGACCGCGCGATCACGGGCTTCGTCACGGTGATCTCGGTGATGCCCGCCTTCGTCGTGGGCATCGTGCTGGTCCTGGTACTGGCGGTCGGCCTGCACTGGTTCCCGTCCGGCGGGTACGTCCCGGCGGAGCAGGGTGTCGGGCCGTGGCTCGCGCACATCACCCTTCCGGCGATCGCGCTCAGCTTCGACGTCGTCGCCGACGTCGCCCGCCAATTGCGCGCCGGACTCGTCGCCGCCTACCGCGAGAACTACGTGACGGGGGCCGTGGTCCGGGGCCTCGGGCCACGGCGGATCTTCTTCCGCCACGTCCTGCGCAACGGACTCGGACCGGCACTCGCCACCCTCGGCCTGAAGTTCCCCGCGCTGGTCGGTGCCTCCGTCGTCACGGAATGGATCTTCGGCCTGCAGGGCTTCGGCAGGTTCGCCAACGACGCCGCCCAGGCCGGTGACGTACCCGCCGTACAGGGGGTCCTCGTCGTGTCGATCGTCCTGGTCGTCCTCTTCAACCTGTTCGTCAACCTGGTGCTGGCGCGCGTGACGCCCGCATCCCGGCGGGGGGTCTGACCATGGTGCGCCGTGTCCTCGCCCTTTCGTCCGGCCGGATCGCCCTGGCCGTCCTCACCCTGATCGCGCTGCTCGCGCTGCTCGGACCACTGCTCGCCCCGCACGATCCCCTGGCCACCGGCGACAACACCCTCGCCGCCGCCTCGGGAACACACTGGCTGGGCACCGACTACCTCGGCCGTGACGTCCTCAGCCGTCTCCTGGCCGGATCACGCGTCAGTGTGCTCGGCTCGCTCGAGGTCGCCCTCACGGCCCTGGTGGCCGGTGCGGTCCCCGGCATCCTGTCCGTCTACTGGGGCCGGGTCTTCGAGTGGACCACGCTGCGCCTGGCCGACACGCTGGTCGCCCTGCCGTTCCTGCTGTTCGCCGTCGCCGTGGTGGCCCTGCTCGGCAACGGCCTCACCCAGGCCATGCTGGTCACGGGCGTGCTGGTGTCGCCGCTCTTCTACCGCGTGGCCCGCGCCGCCACCCTCGCCGTCGCCCGCTCGCCGTACGTGGAGGCCGCGATCGTCTCGGGCGCCTCGACCGGCTGGGTGGTACGCCGCCACGTCTGGGTCAAGGTCCTCCCGCCGATCGCGGTCGCGCTCGCCCAGACCATCGGTGTCGGCTTCGTCATCGTCTCGAGCCTGACCTTCCTCGGCATCGGCGTCCAGCCGCCGGCGCCCACCTGGGGCGGACTGCTCGCCTCCGACCTGGGCTACCTCAGCCACCAGCCGTGGGCCCCGCTGGCACCGGCCCTGCTGATCATGGTCACCGTCTGGGCCTGCAACCTGCTCGCGGACGCCATCCGCGACGTGTCCGGCGAGGCGGGCCGGGCGCTCGTCAACAGCCGCAGGGCCCGCGCCGACCGCCTCGACACGACCGACCCCGCCGGAGGTACCCGATGACGACCGTGTCCGAAAGCCTCGTCCCCGAACGGGCGCACGGGGCCGCGTCCGGCCACCCGGCGGACGCCGCGCCCCCGGCGCTGTCCCTGCACGACGTGCGCATCGGCGACCGGGCCGCCGGCCGGGAGATCGTCCACGGCGTGAGTTTCGAGCTCGCACCGGGCAGGGCGGTGGGCATCGTCGGCGAGTCCGGGAGCGGGAAGACCCTCACCTGCCGCGCGGCGCTGGGCATCCTCCCGCCGCACTTCGAGATCACCGGCGGGTCGATCGAGATCGAGGGCACCGACATCGCCACCCTGACGCCCTCGCGGTGGACGGCGCTGCGCGGCGCCACGATCAGCGCGGTCTTCCAGGACCCGGCCTCCTACCTCAATCCCTCCCTCCGGGTCGGCACGCAGATCGCCGAGGTCCTGCGCGCCAAGAAGGCACTGAAGCGGCGCGCGGCGCGCGACCGTGCCGTCGAGCTGCTGCGCACGGTCCGGCTCCGCGAACCGGAACTGGTCTACGGGCAGTACGTCCACGAGCTGTCCGGCGGCATGCTCCAGCGGGTCCTGATCGCGGCGGCGATCGCCGCCGGTCCGCGCGTCCTGATCGCCGACGAGGCCACGACCGCGCTGGACGTCACCGTCCAGGCCGAGATCCTCGACGTGCTCGCGGACCTGCGCGAGCGGACCGGGCTGGCTCTCGTCGTCGTCTCCCACGACCTGGCCGTGGTCGCCCAGCTCTGCGACGAGGTCCTCGTCCTGCGCGGGGGCGAGGTGGTCGAACAGGGCCCGGCGCGCACCGTGCTCCACGAACCCCGGCACGAGTACACCCGCCTGCTCATCGCCGAGCACGAGCAGTACGGCCTGGACACGTTCCTCGCCGCGAAGGAGGACGCGTGACCACCGCCCGGCCGCGGACGGAGTCCGCCGGAACCGCCGGAACCGCCGGGACCGCCGAACCGGCGGGCCCCGTACTGGAGGTCACCGGACTCGAGGTGCACTACGGCCCTCGCGGCCGCCGCCAACGGGCGCTGCACGGCGTCTCCCTGAGCGTCGCGCCCGGCGAGACCGTCGGTGTCATCGGGGAGACGGGATCCGGCAAGTCCACCCTCGCCCGGGCCGTCCTCGGCCTGGTGCGCGCCTCGGCGGGATCCATCGTGGTCGGCGGGGAGGACGTCAGCGGTTACGGCATCCGCCGGTGGCGCGCCCTGCGCCGCCGCGGCGTCGTCCAGTACGTCTTCCAGGACCCCCTGCGCAGCCTCGACCCGGACCTCACCATCGAGGACTCGCTCACGGAGCCGCTGCTGCTCCGGGGCGTCCCCCGCGGCACGGCGGCCGAGCGGGTGCGGGCGTTCCTGCCCCGCGTCCGCCTCGACGGGGAACTCCTCGACCGGCTGCCCGGGGAGCTCTCCGGCGGCCAGCGCCAGCGCGTGGCGGTGGCCCGGGCCCTGGTCACCGAACCACGGCTGGTCATCCTCGACGAGCCCGTCAGCGCCCTCGACGCGGCCAACCGCGTCCAGGTCCTGGAGATCCTCAAGGAACTCCGGGGCTCCGGCACGGCCCTGGTCTTCATCTCGCACGACCTCGGCTCCGTGGCCGGCGTCTCCGACCGCGTCGCCGTGCTCCACCGGGGCGAACTCGTCGAGTCCGGCCCCACCCGGGACGTCGTCAGCCGGCCGCGGCACCCCTACACACGCCTGCTCATCGGCTCGGTGCCGACGCTGCGCTCCACGCCCGCCGACCGGGCCGGGCGCGACGCCCTGCGGGCCCTGCTGCGCACCTGAGCCCACTCCGCGACCGGCCGACAACCCCTCACGACAGCGAAAGACAGGAGCCCCCATGTCCCGCAGGATCCACCTCGCGCTCCACCCCTACGGCGTCGGCGGTCCCGGCCAGCACGGCCTGTGGAAGGACGCGCGCGTCGCCAAGAACGCCAGCATCGACATCAACTACTACATCGAGCAGGCCAAGGCGGCCGAACACGCCCTCTTCGACGCCCTCTTCATCGTCGACAGCCAGTTCATCAACGCCACCTACCCGGCGCACTACCTCAACCGGCTGGAGCCGCTCACCCTGCTGTCGGCGGTCGCCACCCACACCCGGCACATCGGGCTGGTCGGCACCGCGAGCTCGACGTACAACTCGCCGTTCAACCTCGCCCGCCGGTTCGCCTCCCTCGACCACATCAGCGGCGGCCGCGCCGGCTGGAACGTCGTGACCAGCTTCGACACCGGCACCTCCAGGAACTTCGGGTTCGCCGAGCACCTCGACTACACCACCCGGTACGGCCGTGCCCTGGAGTTCGTCCAGGTGGCCCGCGGGCTCTGGGACTCCTACGAGGACGACGCCTTCCCCGCCGACGTGGCGCGGGGCGTCTTCCTCGACCCCTCCAGGTTGCACGCGCTCGACCACGTGGGCGAGCACTTCAAGGTCGCCGGACCGCTCAACCTCTCCCGGTCGCCGCAGGGACAGCCCGTGATCTTCCAGGCGGGCGTCTCCGAGGAGGGCCGCGACCTGGCCGCGCGGGTCGCCGAGGGCATCTACGCGCCCGGCGGCTCGCTGGAGCAGGCCCGGGAGTACTACGCCGACATCAAGAGGCGCACCGCGTCGTACGGCCGCGACCCCGACCACATCAAGATCTTCATCCACGGCGGACCCGTCGTCGCCGCGACCGACGAACAGGCCCGGCACCGCGAGCGCGAGATCTTCGAGGAGGACAACGACTTCGAGCGCAACCTCGCGCTGCTCGGCCGCTCCTTCGGCGCGTACGACTTCAGCGGGCACGACCTGGACGCGCCGTTCCCGGACGTCGCGCACCTCGCGGAGAAGGGCGGCCGGACCGGTGCCGCGGGGATCATCGAGCGGGCCCGGACGGAGAATCTGACGCTCCGCCAGGTCGCGGACTCGGTCGGCGACTTCCGGCGTTCCCCCTTCGTGGGGGCGCCCAAGACCGTCGCGGACACCATCGAACGGTGGTTCCGGGCCGGCACCTTCGACGGCATCAACCTCGCCTTCCGCACCAACGACGAACTGGTTCTGTTCGTCGACGGCGTCGTCCCGATCCTGCAGAAGCGCGGGCTGTTCCGCACCGCGTACGAGGCCGACACCCTGCGCGGCAACCTCGGCCTTCCGGTCCCGGGCAACCGCCACACGCGCGAGCGCCGGCTCGTGGGCGGCTGAGGGCAGGGGCCATGACCGAACCTCACGAGCAGAAGGGCAATCACCCCGTGACCACCGAGACACCGCGCTTCAGGCTCGGCTTCCTCACCCATGTCCAAGGTGTCCCGGACCGCGACGCCGACCCCGCCCGGACCTACCGCGACGCCCAGGAGTTGTTCGTCGCCGCCGACGAACTCGGCTTCGACGTGGGCTGGGTCGCCCAGCACCACGTATCCGCCGGCGGTGGCGGACTGTCCTCGCCGTGGACCTTCCTGGCCCACGCCGCCGCGAGGACGACCCGGATCAGGCTCGGCACGGCCGTCACGGTCCTTCCGCTGGAGGACCCGGTCCGGCTCGCCGAGGACGTGGCGACCGTCGACACGCTCAGCGGCGGCCGGGTCGAGATCGGTGTCGGCAGCGGCTACAACGCCCTGGAGTACGCCGCGTTCGGCAAGGACGCCGCCCGCAAGCGGGAACTGACCAGTGAGCACCTCGACATCCTGCGCCGGGCCCTGGCGAACGAGGAGCCAAGGGAACCGGGCTTCCGGATCCAGCCCGCTCCCGGCGACTTCACCGACCGCATCTGGCAGGGCGTCTTCAGCGCGCACGGCGCCGCCTACGCCGCGGCCGCGGGCTCCCATCTGCTGCTCAACCGGGCGGCGTACGGCTTCGACGCCCCGACCGACGCGGTGCAGCGCCCGTGGGCGGACGCGTTCCTCGACGCCTGGGACGGGCCGCGCCGGCCGCGGATCGGGCTGTCGCGCTTCGTGTTCCCGGCGCGGGACCGGCGCACGGCGCTGCGGCAGATCGGCGAGGACGTGCACCGCGCGGCGTTGCGCATGGCGGAGGGCGGCGCCTTCCCCAAGGGGCTGGACGCGGACGAGGCGCTGCGCCGCTTCCACGCGTTCTTCGGCCACCCCGAGGAGATCGTCGCCGCGCTGCGGCAGGAGCGGGTCCTGCCGGTCGCGACCGATCTGATCACCCAGTTCAACCCCGCCGTACCCGACCACGACGCCGCGCTCCGCGCGCTGGAGCTCATCGCGACCGAGGTGGCGCCGGCACTGGGATGGCGACGCGCGGCCGAGTCCACGCCGTCAGCCGAGGCCGCGCCCGCGTCCGCGTCCGCGTCCGCAGGAGTCTGAGATGCCCGAACACACCGACCACCACGGCCCCGAGGGCCTCCGCACACGGGGCACGATCGTCGTCGTCCCCGGCCGCGGGGAGACCCGGGCGACCTACGCCCGGTTCGGCGCGCGACTCGCCGCCGACGCCTACCGCGTGCGCGTGATCGACGCTCCGGACCTCGACGCGGCCGACCCGGACGGCTCCCTGGCCCGCTTCGGCGAGCGGCTCTCCGACGCCGTCGAGGGCACCGCCGCCGAGGACGGCGTCGTCGTCCCCGTCGTCCTGGTCGGCGCCGACGCGGGCGCCGTCGCGATCGCCGCGCATCTGCGGGACGTCGAACGCGCGGGCGCCCGGCGGCCGGACGGCATCGTCCTCGCGGGGCTGCCGGGCCGGGGCGCCGCCGACCTCGCCACATGGGAGGACGAACTCGACGTCCGCGCCTCCTGCCCCGCACACCGGGGCGCTCTCTCCGGTGACCCTCATGTGCGCCGGGGGTCACTCGGCGAGGCGGTTCCCGATGCCCTGTTCGCCGCGGCCCACCAGGGGGACGCCACCGTCCCGGCGCTGCTCCTGGTGGGCGACGCGGACCCGCTCGGGGACCGGGACGGCCTCGTGGCCACGGTCAAGTCGTATCCCCGGGCCCGCCTTTCGGTCGTCCGCGGCGCCCGCCACGACGTGCTCAACGACGTGCAGCACCGCTCCGTCGCGGCCGAGGTCGTCACGTTCCTGGAGACGCTGCGCAACGGGCTGGTGCCCGTGGTCGCGGTGGAATCCAGCACCTGGTGACCGCCGAGGTCCCCCGCCCGTCCCGTTCCCACCCCACCAGAACCCGGAAGGTCCTCATGGCCGTCATCCTGTCCGTCTCCGGAAGCCCCTCCGCCACCTCCCGTACCGCACGACTGCTGCGCCACCTGGACGACCGGCTCCGGCTCCAGGGCCACGAGGTGGTCCCGCTGGACGTACGCACCCTGCCCGCCGAGGCGCTGCTGGGCGCCGACTTCGGCCATCCGGCCATCACCGGGGCCGCGGCCCTGTTCCGGCGGGCGGACGGAGTGGTCGTGGGCACCCCCGTCTACAAGGCGGCCTACTCGGGCCTGCTGAAGTCGCTGCTCGACCTGCTCCCGCAGTACGCGCTCACCGACAAGACCGTGCTGCCGCTGGCCACCGGTGGCACCACCGCACACGTCCTGGCCATCGACTACGCCCTGCGGCCGGTGCTGAGTTCCATGGGCGCCGCCCACATCGTCCCCGGCTGGTTCACCCTCGACAAGGACATCACCTTGGGGGAGGACGGCACGCTGACCGTCGCACCGGCCGCGGCCGAGGCGCTGACCCAGGTCACCGACCGGTTCTCCGCCGCGCTGGGCGGACGTACGACCGTACTGGCGCCGGCGGGTTGAGCCGTCGCCCGGCGCGGACCTGCGCGAGACGCCGGCCGCGGCGACGGTGCGCCGCGGGGCCCCGGGGGATCACGCCTCGGGGCCGGTCCTCTCGCACACGTCGCGGATCGCGGTCACGTTCGGATGCCAGGGGCGCGTGGTCGGCCCGGTGAGGAACAGCCGGCGTTCCAGGCGTGGCAGCAGGGGCACGAGGGTGAGGTCCCCGGGCAGCATGCTCCCCGCCAGGGAGGGGACGACCGCGACGCCGAGCCCCGCCTCGACCATGGAGAGCAGCGTGGTGAGTTCACGGATGCGCTGGGTAGGCCGGTACGGGACGCCGGCCAGCGCGTGGAGTGCCCTGATCTGGCCCTCGGCGCCGGAGGTGGTGGACAGCAGCGGGTCGTCCAGCAGATCGGCCGGCCCGATGGAGTCCTCGCCGGCCAGCGGGTGGTCGCCGCGCAGCACGGCCTCGAGGGCGTCGGTCGCGACCGGGACGGCACCGCGGGGCACCGGGTCGGGATCGATCACGATCGCCGCGTCGACCATGCCGCTCTCCAGCCACTGCGTGATCTCCTCGGCGAAGCCCTCGAAGATCCGGACCTCGACCTGCGGGATGTGCTCCCGCCACCGCCGCATCAGCCGGGGAAGCAGCCCGTGCGCGGCGGTCGGGGGCACCGCCAGCGTGACGGCGCCCTCCGCGCCGGTGTGATGCCGGGCGGAGGCCGCGGCACCGAAGGCGCGTGCCGCGGCGAGGGTGGCGCGTGCGTGCGGCAGCAGCACGTCGCCCAGCTGCGTGGGCCGGACCGGGGCGTCGCGCCGGACGAGCTCACCCCGCACGGCGCGCTCCAGGGAGGCCAGCGAGTGCGACACCGAGGACTGGCTCATGCCGAGCGCCGCGGCGGCCGCGCCGAACCCTTCGTGGTCCGCGATCGCGACGAACACGCTCAGCTGCCGAAGCGTCACGTCCATCGATCCCTCGAATCACTGGATGAGTCTCATCGATTTGCCTCATACTATCGGGCCCGGCCACGATGGCAGGGCCCAGCGGCCTCGCCGGGCCGGGCCACGGCACGCTCGAAGCCCGCGGAGCCGGCCGCCCGCTCCTCGCCGTCACGGCCTGGAAACACCGGAGAACCGAGCCCGAGAGGGGAACCCACGCATGACCCACGGCACCGGCACGGCCCCGCACGCGGATCCCCGCAGGGCCCGCGGATGCGGCATCTGCCTTGGATGGGGAACGCTCGTCAGCGCGCAGGGCCGGCTCCTGCTGTGCGGGAACTGCCAACTCCCGCGGCAACGGTCCGGGACGGCGGAGGCACCGGCCCTCCCGCACACCGGCGGCCCTCCCCCGCGTCGCGCCGCCCGCTACACGTCGGCCGCCCCGGCCGTGCGCGCGTCCCGCGCCCGCGACTGAGGCGGCGGCGCATGGCGTCACCGCCCGCGGCGGGAACGAGCCCGCGGGGACACGGATACGGGTTCCGCCCGGCCCCCGTACGGTTCCTGACGAGCCCTCACCCCGGGCGATCCGCGTGGCGACGACTCCCGGCCCCGCTCCGCCTCCCGCACCCGTACGGGCCGGGTCGTTCCGGTCACGCCGTGCGGACGGACTTCGCCGACTGTTCACCTGCGCGCCCGATTGCGCTGGTCCGGCGGCGAGAAGATCGCCTTTCCGACCGTAGCGCAACGGAGAGACGATGCTCCCCAAGAGAACCTACGCCGCGCTCACGACCGCGGCTGTCGCTGCCGGCACGCTGGTGGCCGCGAGCCCGGCGAGTGCCCACCACCCGCACGTGGCGCCGGCCTTCCAGCGCACCGCCACCTACCCGGTCTTCCAGAACCGCCCGGCGGGCGAGGACCCGGCCACGGCGACCGTCGCCGAGATCTCGGCGGTCAGCGAGGACGGCCGCACCCTGGTCTACACCGACGCCCTGGCGCGCCGGATCGGCTTCCTCGACATTGGCAGGCCGGGCAGCCCGCGCGGCCTGGGCACCCTGTCGCTGGCCGAACTCGGCGACGCCGAGGACGAGCCGACCTCCGTGGCCGTGGTCGGCCCGTATGTGCTGGTCGTGGTCAACACCAGCAGCGGCTACTCCACCCCCTCCGGGCGCCTCGACGTCATATCCCTTCGCGACCGCCGGCGGGTGACCAGCATCGACCTGGGCGGCCAGCCGGACTCCATCACCATCAGCAAGGACAAGCGTTACGCCGCCATCGCGATCGAGAACGAGCGCGACGAGGAGGCGACCCCGCCCGGCGGCGAGGAGGGCGATCTGCCCCAGGCCCCGGCCGGTTTCGTGCAGATCGTCGATCTCAAGGGCGCCTCCCCGCAGGGCTGGCGCACCCGCGCCGTGCCGCTGACCCGGGCCGACGGCACCGCGCTGCCGGTGCTGGCCGACGCCGGGATCGCCGAACCCACCGACCCGGAGCCGGAGTACGTCTCCGTCAACGGCCGCGACCAGCTGGTCGTGACGCTGCAGGAGAACAACGGCGTCGTCCTGGTGGACCTGCCGACGGGCCGCATCGCCAAGGCGTTCAGCGCCGGCACGGCGACCGTGCGCGGCATCGACACCGTCAAGGACGGCGTGATCGACCAGACCGGCTCGATCACCGACGTACGGCGCGAGCCCGACGCCGTCAGCTGGATCGACGACCGCTACTTCGCGACCGCCAACGAGGGCGACTGGAAGGGCGGCACCCGCGGCTGGACCGTCTTCGACAGCCGCACCGGCAAGGTCGCCTGGGACGCGGGCAACAGCTTCGAGCGCCTGGCCGTCCGCCACGGCCTGCACAACGAGGACCGCGCGGGCAAGAAGGGCACCGAGCCGGAGGGCGTGGTCGTCGCCACCTTCCACGGCGTGCGGTACGCCTTCGTCGGTTCGGAGCGGAGCAACTTCGTCGCCGTCTACGACCTCAGCGACCCCACCGCCCCCGTCTTCCGCCAGATGCTCGCGACCACCAACGGCCCCGAGGGTCTGCTGCCCATCCCGTCGCGCGACCTGCTGGCGGTCTCCAGCGAGGAGGACGACGCCTCGGTCAACGTGCGGGCCTCGGTGAGCCTGTTCCAGCTCGGCAAGGGCACCCCGTCGTCCCCGGGCATCGTCTCGGCCCCGGACTCCACCGGCGCGCCGATCGGCTGGGGTGCGCTCGGCGCGCTGTCCGCCGTCCCGGGCAGGCCGCACGAGCTCTACACGGTCACCGACGCGGCGTACTCCGTCACCAGGATCATGACCCTCGACACCTCACGGAAGCCGGCGGTCGTCACCCGGGCCCTGACCGTCAAGGACGCCGACGGCAAGCCGGTCGGCTACGACGCCGAGGGTGTCTTCGCCCGTCCGCAGGGCGGCTTCTGGCTGGCCGTCGAAGGCGCGACCGGCGACGGGAACAAGCTGGTCCGACTCGACCGCGACGGCGTCACCCGGCAGGTCGTCACGCTCCCGGCGGACGTCGCGGCGGGCCTGGCCAAGCAGGGCTTCGAAGGCGTCACCGCCACCACCGACCGGGGCGGCCGCGAGGTCGTGTGGGCCACCCTGCAGCGCGAGGTCAAGGGCGACCCGGCGGGGGTCGTGCGGATCGGCCGCTACGACGTCCAGTCCGGCACCTGGAGCTGGTTCGGCTACCGGATCGGCACCACCGACACCCCCGGCGACTGGATCGGCCTGTCCGAGATCACGGCGGTCGGCGACAAGCTCGCCCTGATCGAGCGGGACAAGCTGAACGGCCCGGCCGCGAAGATCAAGCGCGTGTACACGGTCGACATGCCGAAGTCCGCCGCCCCGGCGGGCACGCTCCAGGTGCTCCCCAAGCAGCTCGCCCACGACGTGCTGCCCGACCTGCGGGCGACGAACGGCTGGACCCAGGAGAAGCTCGAAGGGCTCACCGTGGGCGGTGACGGCCGGGTCTACGCCGTGACCGACAACGACGCCCTGGCCGACGCCACCGGCGAGACCGTCTTCCTCGACCTCGGCTCCGCCGAGAGGATCTTCGGGCGCGGCTGATCCACCGCGGTGCGCGCGCACCGCACACCGCGCACCCCGTGCGGCCGCCGGGGGAGCCGCCGCAGAAAGGGAGAGGGTGGGGGTGGGAAAAAGTGGTTATTGCTTCGTGTTAATAGAGGT
>NZ_JBEZXR010000018.1:0-10507 GCF_040638135.1 Streptomyces sp. NPDC026673
CCCCCTGTTGGAGCGGGGTTTTTGTCTCCGGGCTTTCGCCTTTCGACGTCTCCGACTTTATCAGACTCTTTCGGGCCCGATTCCCGCCGGCGGGATTTGCCTCTGCGGATAGCGACGCAAAAAGCCACTCAGAAATTTCTTTCTGAGAGGTGCGATGCAGTCGATGTCTTTCGAAGCGCGCTAGATCCTAGCCGCTGGCCTCGAACATGTCCAGTTCGTGGCAACTTCTCGAATCTACCTCCCCCGTCCACCCGTGTCAACAGGCTTCTGGGGCGGAGAGGAGACTAGCAGCTCAGGGACCCTGGACGCACATCGCCGTCGTCGGCCGTCCGGGTCATGCCGCGGTGGGCAAGGTATCGCTGCGGTCTGCCCGCTCCAGGTCGCCCGTCTCGCCTGCGCGGGCCGCACGCCGTCCGACGACGTAGACGTAGACGAGGAAGAGGATCTCCACCGCGACGCCTATGCCGATTCGGGCCCAGGTGGGCAGGCCGGAGGGGGTGACGAAGCCTTCGATGGCGCCGGAGACGAAGAGGACGGCGGTGAGGCCGATGGCCATGCCGATGGCGGCGCGGCCCTCTTCCGCGAGGGCCGTACGGCGGGGACGGGGGCCGGGGTCGATGACGGTCCAGCCGAGGCGGAGACCGGTGCCGGCGGCGACGAAGACGGCGGTGAGTTCGAGCAGGCCGTGCGGGAGGATCAGGCCGAGGAAGGTGTCGAGGCGGCCGGCGGAGCCCATGAGCCCGATCCCGATTCCGAGGTTGAGCATGTTCTCGAACAGTACGTAGAGGACGGGGAGCCCCAGGAACGCGCCCAGCACCAGGCAGTAGCCGGCGGCCATGGCGTTGTTCGTCCAGACCTGGGCCGCGAAGGACGCCGCGGGGTGGCTGGAGTAGTAGGTCTCGTACTCTCCGCCGGGACGGGTCAGGGCGCGCAGCTCCTCGGGGGCGGCGATGGCCGACTGGACCTCGGGGTGGGTGGCTATCCACCAGCCGATGACTGCGGCGACCGCTGTGGAGATCAGTGCGGTGGGGACCCACCAGTGGCGTGAGCGGTAGACCGCGGCGGGGAACGTGCGCGTGAAGAAGAGGGCCGCGTCGCGCCAGCCGGGGGTCCGGGCGCCGGTGACGGCACTGCGGGCGCGGGCGACGAGTGTGGTCAGCCGTCCGACGAGCGCGGGGTCGGGGGCGCTGGACTGGACGAGGGAGAGGTGGGTGGCGGCGCGCTGGTAGAGGGTGACGAGTTCGTCGGCTTCCTCCCCGGTCAGGCGCCCGTGCCGGCGCAGCAGGGTGTCGAGTCGGTCCCACTCGTGGCTGTGGGCGGCTGCGAAGACGTCGAGGTCCATGGGCGCTGCTCCTGGCTGGCCGGGAGGTCCCAGCTTGGCAGACGGGGCAGACTGGTCGCTCCGGGTCCGGGGTGGGCAGGAGGAGAGGGTTCCCGTATGAGTGAGGCGAGCGCGACGGGCGGTGCCGGCCGGCTGGTGACGGGCGAGGCGGTGGAGCTGGGGCTGCATACGGCGAAGTTGCCGAGCCGGGTGCTGGCCGCGGCGCTGGACGGGGTCGTGTACATCGGCGGTTATCTGATCGTCTCGGTCGTGTTGGCGTTCGCGACGGCGTCGATGGACGAGGCCATGGTCATGGCGGTGTACGTGGCTTCGCTGGTGCTGGTGCTGATCGGAGTGCCGATCGCGGTGGAGACGCTGAGCCGGGGGCGGTCGCTGGGGAAGCTGGCGTGCGGGCTGCGGGTGGTGCGGGACGACGGCGGTCCGATCCGGTTCCGGCACGCGCTGGTACGGGGGGCGGTCGGGGTGGTCGAGATCCAGATGTTCCTGGGGGTGATCGCGTGTATCGCCTCGTTGGTGTCGGCGCGTGGGCGGCGGATCGGCGATGTGTTCGCGGGGACGCTCGTGGTGCGGGAGCGGATTCCGGTGCCGCGGGCCCCCCGGCCGTTGCCGCCCGCGCCGCCGTGGCTGGCCGGGCAGCTGGCGGGGGTTGACCTGTCGGCGGTGCCGGAGGGGCTGTGGCTGGCGGTGCGCCAGTACCTGTCGCGGATGCACCAGCTGGATCCGCAGGTGGGGTGGTCGATGGCCGGGCGGCTGGCGGCGGACGTGGTGGCGTGTACAGGGGCCACGGTGCCGGACGGGACGCCGCCGGCGGCGTTCCTGGCGGCGGTGGTGGCGGAGCGGCAGGCGCGGGACGCGCGCAGGGTCTTCGGGGTCCCGGTGGACGGGGTGGTGGAGCCGGGGGGCTCGGGGACGGTGGAGCAGGTGCCGGGGCGGGTGCGGGCGGCGGTGCCGCCGGTGGGGTGGGCGGTGCCGGGGGCGGACGGCGCCGGGCGGGCGGATGCCGTGGCTCCGCCGCAGGTGGAGGGTCCTGCGGACATGCCTGTTCCCCCGTCTTCTTCGTCGACGGGGTTCGCGCCTCCGGCGTGACCGCGCGGGTGGTGGGGTCAGTCCGCCGGGGGGAACGCGGACGGGGGTGACTCGAGCTCCTCGAGTTCGATGCCCGGGGCGGACAGCACGACGTCGCCGGCGATGTGGACGGTGTGCTGTTCACCGGTCTCCAGGTCGTTGACCTGGTATTCGTCCACGATCAGGGGGGCGTTGTCAGTGGGGTGTGCTTCGCTCTTGATCAGGGACCACGACTGGTCGAGGGTGCGGGGTGCGAGCACGGGGGGCTGGAATGAGACGAGGCGTACGCGGGTGGCCGGGGAGCCGGGCCGCAGGCGGAGCAGCCGTGCGGTGGCGATGTAGAACGCGGGTGACGCGCCGGTGAAGGCGTGGGCGGGGACGTTGCCCTCCTGAGCGTGTTCGCCGGAGGGGTCGGTGCGTACCCAGGTCACGCCTTCGAGGGCGGCGCCGCGGACCTGCCAGCTCGCGGCGTGCAGTTCCAGGCGGATGGGGCGGCCCAGTTCGTCGATGGTGAGGTCGACGGATCCGGCGTGGCCGCCGTCGGGGTGGGTGTTCTGCGCTGTGTAGCGCCAGCCTGTGGGGCCGGTGGCGCAGTGGAAGTGTTCTTCGCCGAGGGGGGTGTGGTCGTGCGTGTCGTGGAACGAGTAGCGGCCGCGGGGCATGGTTCGACCTTACAAAGCGGGCCGGGGCCCGACGGGGCAGGCCCCCGCCGGGGGCGGGGGCCTGCGGGATGGTTCCTGTGGTGCCGTGGGGGCCGGTGGCGCGCTGTCGTGCGGGCGGCCCGGGCGGCGTCAGTAGCGGTAGTGGTCCGGCTTGTAGGGGCCCTCGACCGGGACGCCGATGTAGGCGGCCTGCTCGGGGCGCAGGGTGGTGAGCTTGACGCCGAGGGCGTCGAGGTGGAGCCGGGCGACCTTCTCGTCGAGGTGCTTGGGGAGCACGTAGACGCCGATCGGGTACTCCTCGGGCTTGGTGAACAGCTCGATCTGGGCCAGGGTCTGGTCCGAGAAGGAGTTGGACATCACGAACGAGGGGTGGCCGGTGGCGTTGCCCAGGTTGAGCAGGCGGCCCTCGGACAGGACGATGAGGACCTTGCCGTCGGGGAAGGTCCAGGTGTGGACCTGGGGCTTGACCTCGTCCTTGACGATGCCGGGGATCTTGGCGAGGCCGGCCATGTCGATCTCGTTGTCGAAGTGGCCGATGTTGCCGACGATCGCCTGGTGCTTCATGCGCTGCATGTGCTCGGCGAGGATGATGTCGCGGTTGCCGGTGGTGGTGACGAAGATGTCGGCGGTCTCGACGACGTCCTCGAGCGTGGTGACCTGGTAGCCGTCCATCGCGGCCTGGAGGGCGTTGATGGGGTCGATCTCGGTGACGATGACGCGGGCGCCCTGGCCGCGCAGCGACTCGGCGCAGCCCTTGCCGACGTCGCCGTAGCCGCAGACGACGGCGACCTTGCCGCCGATGAGGACGTCGGTGGCGCGGTTGATGCCGTCGATGAGGGAGTGGCGGCAGCCGTACTTGTTGTCGAACTTCGACTTGGTGACGGCGTCGTTGACGTTGATCGCCGGGAAGAGCAGGGTGCCGTCGCGCTGCATCTCGTACAGGCGGTGGACGCCGGTGGTGGTCTCCTCGGTGACACCGCGGATCTCGGAGGAGAGCTGGGTCCACTTCTGGGGGTTCTCGCCGAGGGTGCGGTTGAGGAGCAGCAGGATCTGCTCGTACTCCTCGCTGTCGGCGGTGGAGGGGTCGGGGGCCTGGCCGGCCTTCTCGAACTCGACGCCCTTGTGGACGAGCAGGGTGGCGTCGCCGCCGTCGTCGAGGATCATGTTCGGGCCGCCGGTGGGCGAGTCGGGCCAGGTGAGGGCCTGCTCCGTGCACCACCAGTACTCGGCGAGGGTCTCGCCCTTCCAGGCGAAGACGGGGATGCCCTGCGGGTTCTCGGGGGTTCCGTGGGGGCCGACGGCGATGGCGGCGGCGGCGTGGTCCTGCGTGGAGAAGATGTTGCAGGAGGCCCAGCGGACCTGGGCGCCGAGGGCGGCCAGGGTCTCGATGAGGACGGCGGTCTGCACGGTCATGTGCAGCGAGCCGGTGATGCGGGCGCCGGCCAGCGGCTGGGAGGCCGCGTACTCCTCGCGGATGGCCATGAGGCCGGGCATCTCGTGCTCGGCGAGGGTGATCTCCTTGCGGCCGAAGGCGGCCAGGGAGAGGTCGGCGACCTTGAAGTCGTTGTTGACGGGGGACATGCAGTCTCCTCGTGGGGTGCTTCGAGAGCGGACATCGGCTTTCCGCTGCGGGGCGTGGGGAGGCATGCGGACATACGTCTCCCTCGACCGCAGCTCAGCCCGTCGGAGGCCCTCTCTCCCTCGGCCGGTCCGTGTCCGGACCGCCCGACCGCCATCAGCAGCGACGTCTGGCTACCGACGAATCTACACCGAGTGGCCGGGCGGGTCCGGAAGGTACGTGGAGGTGGTGTGAGGGGGATCAGTCCGTAGCGGGGTCGGCGGGGGCGGCCGGCTGCTCGCGGTAGATGTCGGGTTCGAGGTAGATGGCGCGGGCGATGGGCGCGGCCTCGCGGATGCGGGCCTCGGCGGCGTCGATGGCGCGGGCGACCTCGGCGGCGGTGTCGTCGTGCTGCACGGCGATCTTGGCCGCGACGAGGAGCTCGTCGGGTCCGAGGTGGAGGGTGCGCATGTGGATCACGCGGGTGACGGTGTCCCCGTCGACGATGGCCTCGCGGATGCGGGCGACGACCTCGGGGCCGGCGGCCTCGCCGAGGAGCAGGGACTTGGTCTCGGAGGCGAGGACGAGCGCGATGACGACGAGGAGGGCGCCGATGCACAGGGTGCCGATGCCGTCCCAGACGCCGTTGCCGGTGAGCAGGGCGAGTCCGACGCCGCCGAGGGCGAGCACGAGGCCGACGAGGGCGCCCAAGTCCTCGAGGAGGACGACGGGGAGTTCGGGTGCCTTGGCGGTGCGGATGAACTGGCTCCAGCTCTGCTTGCCGCGGACCTCGTTGGACTCCTTGATGGCGGTGTGGAAGGAGAAGCTCTCGGCGATGATCGCGAAGACCAGGACGCCGATGGGCCAGTACCAGTGCTCGACCTCGTGGGGGTGCTTGACCTTCTCGTAGCCCTCGTAGAGGGCGAAGACGCCACCGATGGTGAACAGCACGATGGAGACGAGGAAGCCGTAGATGTAGCGCTCACGCCCGTAGCCGAAGGGGTGCTCCTCGGTGGCCTTCTTCTGCGCCTTCTTGCCCCCGAGCAGGAGCAGCGCCTGGTTGCCGGAGTCGGCCACCGAGTGCACGCCTTCGGCGAGCATCGACGAGGAGCCGCTGAACGCGAACGCCACGAACTTGCTCACCGCGATGGCGAGGTTGGCGCCCAACGCGGCGACGATCGCCTTGGTTCCGCCTGACGCGCTCATAGGTGGTGGTGGTCCCTTCCGTCGGCCCTGGTCTTTGCCCGGTCTTTACGGCGTTACGGCGGGACATTCTTGCAGGCCGTGATTCGCGTGGTGCGTCAGGCCACCACGGTGGCACGGAACACGGTGCCCTCGCCGGTGAGTTCGACCCGTTCGCCTGCGGGAACGTAGGCGGACTGGCCGCGGGTGAGGGTGAGTTCCGGGGCCGCCGGGTCGCCGGGGGTGCGCAGGGTGGCGGTGCCGTCGGTGCAGAGCAGGATCTGGGCTGTGCGGTCGTGCGGGGTGCGGGGGGCGGCGCCCGCGGCGAGGGAGTAGCGGGAGAGCCTGAACTCGTCGATGGGGGTGCCGTAGAGCTCTTCGCCGTCGGGGGACGCCTCGGGGCGGAGGACTCCGGGGTCGCCGGCCTGGAAGCGGACGATGCGCAGCAGTTCGGGGATGTCGACGTGTTTGGGGGTGAGGCCGCAGCGCAGGACGTTGTCGGAGTTGGCCATGATCTCGACGCCGAGGCCGCTGAGGTAGGCGTGCGGTATGCCGGCGCCCAGGAAGAGCGCCTCTCCGGGCTGGAGCCGCACGTGGTTGAGGAGCATGGCGGCGATGACGCCGGGGTCGCCGGGGTAGGCGTGGGCGATGGCGGCGTAGGCGGCGTACGCGTCGGCGTGCGGTCCGCCCTCGGCGGCGAGGCGGCCGGCGGCCTCTCCGGCCTGGTCGACGGCGTCGGCGAGGGCCTCGCGTTCGGCGCCGAGCACCGCGGTGAGGACCTCGCGGAGGGCGGCGTCCTCGGGGTGGGCGCGCAGGATGTCGGCGTACGGCTTGAGGGAGTCGACGCCGAGGCCGGTGAGGAGCGCGGCGGTCTCCTCGGGGTGCCGGAAGCCGCACAGTCCCTCGAAGGGGGTGAGCGCGACGATCATCTCCGGCTTGTGGTTGGCGTCCTTGTAGTTGCGGTGCGCGGCGTCGACGGGGATGCCGCGGGCCTCCTCGTCGGCGAAGCCGGCGGCGGCCTGGGCGAGGTCGGGGTGCACCTGGAGGGAGAGCGGGGAACCGGCCGCGAGGAGCTTGAGCAGGAACGGCAGCCGGGGGCCGAAGCGTTCGACGGCGGCGCCGCCGAGTTCGCCGGCCGGGTCGGCGGCGATGACCTGGTCGAGCGGGACCGGACCGTCGCCGCGGTCGACGCGGGAGGGGGCGCCGGGGTGCGCGCCCATCCACAGTTCGGCCTGCGGCTCGCCCGTGGGGGTGGTGCCGAGCAGTTCGGGGATCGCGGTGGTGGAGCCCCACGCGTACGGGCGAATGGTGTTGGTCAGGCGGTCCATGCGGTCATGATCTCCCGGTGGAGGTGATGGCGAGGTAAACGGAGGCGAAATCCGTGACGGCGAGGAGTTCGACGGCGGATTCGAGGTCACTGCCCTCGGCCGGGGCGAGCTCGCTCAGCGGGGTGTCGTGGGTGGTGGCGAGCTCGCGGGCGAGCGGGGCGGAAGCGGCGGCCCCGTTGCCGGGACGGTGCAGGAGGACGACGCGCAGGCGGAGGTCCTCGGGCTCGTCGACGCGGTCGCGGAAGAAGTCCTCGGGGTCGAGGGCGCCGGCCAGGGAGCCGGCGAGCAGTGCGCCGTGGGTGTCGAGCGCTTCGGGGAGTTCGCCGTGCAGGGCGGGGCGTCCGGCGCGGGAGGCGATGGCCGCGGCGAAGCGCCGGGCGGCGACCGAGGCGACGGGTCCCTCGCTCCACATCACCGGCAGGGATTCGGCGAGTTCGGAGGCGAGGGCCTTGGCGGGGTTGCCGTAGGTGGCGATGGCGGGGCCGCAGCGGGCGGCGACCTCGTCGAGGCGGTCGGCGACACGCTCGACGGCGTCGGGCGGGGCGGCCAGCAGGCCGATGCGGTCGCCGAGGGCGAGCAGCGGGGTGAGCAGCGCCCAGAAGGCACCGAGGTCCTCGGTGGGGTCGGCGGCCTCGCCCAGGACGCCCGCGACGGACGCGGGGTCGGGCGCGGGGGCGTACGGGAGGACCATGCCGCGCACCTGCTGGATCGCCTCGGCGATGGGCGAGCCGACGGGTACGACCGCGGCCGCGGTGCAACCCCGCCGGTAGGCCTGCTCGATGAGGTCGGCGAGGCCGGCCTCGGTGCCCGCCGGGCTGGCGATGAGCAGCAGGTCCATGGGGCCGGCCCAGCCGGGGAGGGCCCATCGCAGGTCGTAGGGGGCGGGGCCGGTCGGGTGCAGCGGCAGGACGGGGCCGCTGCCGTTGCCCAGGGCCGCGAGCAGTTCGGCGACGGTCGCGGCGGCGACGGCGCCCGGTCCGGCGACGAGGACGCTGCGGGGGCGGCCGTCCGGTTTGAGCCCGCCAACGCCCGCCTCCTGGGCCAGGCGCGCGGCGGTGCGGACGCGGGCGCCGGCGGCGGCGACGCCGAGGAGGAGGCCGCGGGTGTCGGCGCGGGCGAGGGCGTCGGGGTCGTCGAGCAGCGTCTCGTCCAGCATCGGGGGGTGACCTCCGGTCCGGTCCGGTTGTGTCGGGTGTCGCGGGGCGCCGTACGGGTGGGGTGCGGGGGAGGTGCGCCGCGCGGTGCCGCGGTCGTCGTGGGTACGGCTCGCGCGGTGCCGGGCGGGGTTCCGCTACGCCGGGCGGCGGGCCTCGTCGACGAGCAGGACGGGGATGTCGTCGCGCACGGGGTAGGCCAGGCCGCAGTCGGCGGAGGTGCAGATGAGCTCGGTGGCCTCGATGTCCTCGCGGAGGGGTGCGTGGCAGGCGGGGCAGGCGAGGATTTCCAGGAGGCTGGCTTCGACGAGCGGCATGGGTCGCGTCTTCCCTTGTGGTGGTCTCTTCCGAGCGTCCGCCGGGTGCGGGCGTACGCGTTCGGACCGGCGGTTTCAGCCTATCGCCGGGGGCCGGGACGCGCGTGACCGCGTGGGGTGCCGAGGCGCGACGCGAGAGCGGGCGCGGGCGCCCGCCGGTCCCTGCCGGAGGGGGCGGGGCCTCCTCCGGCAGAGGGCTCGGGGCCGTCAGGCGCGGACGACGGCCAGGACCTCGTCGCGGACGGCGGCCATCAGCTCAGCGTCGCGGGCCTCGACGTTGAGGCGCAGCAGCGGCTCGGTGTTGGAGGGGCGGAGGTTGAACCACCAGCCGTCGCCGGTGACCGTGAGCCCGTCGAGTTCGTCGGTGGTGACGCCGGGGCGGTCGGCGAAGGCCGTGCGGACGGCGGCGGCGCGGCCGGCCTGGTCCTCGACCGCGGTGTTGATCTCGCCGGAGGCGGCGTAGCGGTCGTACTCGGCGACCAGCCCGGACAGCGGGCCGTCCTGGCCTCCGAGGGCGGCGAGGACGTGGAGCGCGGCGAGCATGCCGGTGTCGGCGTTCCAGAAGTCGCGGAAGTAGTAGTGCGCGGAGTGCTCGCCGCCGAAGACGGCGCCGGTGCGGGCCATCTCCTGCTTGATGAAGGAGTGGCCGACGCGGGTGCGGACGGGGGTGCCGCCGTGCTCCTTGACGACCTCGGGCACGGACCACGAGGTGATCAGGTTGTGGATGACGGCGGAACCGGGGTGCTTGGCCAGTTCGCGGGCGGCGACCAGGGCGGTGATCGCGGACGGGGAGACGGGCTCGCCGCGCTCGTCGACGACGAAGCAGCGGTCGGCGTCACCGTCGAAGGCGATGCCGATGTCGGCGCCGGTCTCGCGCACCTTCTGCTGCAGGTCGACGATGTTCTTGGGGTCGAGGGGGTTGGCCTCGTGGTTGGGGAAGGTGCCGTCGAGCTCGAAGTACATCGGGACGAGGTCGAGGGGCAGCCCGTCGAAGACGGTGGGGACGGTGTGCCCGCCCATGCCGTTGCCGGCGTCGACGACGACCTTCAGGTTCCGGATGGAGCTCAGGTCGACGAGGGTGCGCAGGTGGGCGGCGTAGTCGGCGAGCAGGTCGCGCTGGGTGACCTCGCCGGGGGTGGCGTCGCTCGCCGGGAGGCCGGTGTCGGCCCACTGCTCGACGAGTGCGCGGATCTCGGCGAGTCCGGTGTCCTGGCCGACCGGGGCCGCGCCCGCGCGGCACATCTTGATGCCGTTGTAGCGGGCCGGGTTGTGGCTGGCGGTGAACATCGCGCCGGGCAGGTTCAGCTTGCCGCTGGCGAAGTACAGCTGGTCGGTGGAGCAGAGGCCGATCTCGGTGACGTTCGCGCCGCGGGAGGCGGCGCCGCGGGCGAAGGCCCGGGACAGGCCGGGGGACGAGGGCCGCATGTCGTGGCCCGTCACGATCGCGTCGGCCCCGGTCACGGTGACGAAGGCCGCGCCGAAGAGCTCGGCGAGCGGCTCGCCCCATTGGTCGGGGACGACTCCGCGGACGTCGTACGCCTTCACGAGCTGGGAGAGGTCGGTCACCGCATGTGCTCCGCTCTGGAATCCGGTTGCCGGTGGATGGATCGTGGCAAGAGCCAACCTACCGGGCGGATCCGAACGAGCCGATGCGGTGTCCCGGGTGGGGGGCGGCCGGGGCCGCGGTCACGTCGCGGTACGGGGTCGGGGGGCGGGGCGGAGTTTGCGCCGGGGCCGCGACGGGGGGCCGGGGACGGGGGCGCCGGGAGTCGGCCGAGCACGGGAGGAGCGGCAGCCCGGACCGGAACCCGGGTCAGAGGCCGAGGCCGGGAACCCGGGTCAGGTGCCAGGCCAGGAACCCGGGCAAGGAGTCAGGCGAGCGCAGGACGCGCAGGTGGC
>NZ_JBEZXR010000018.1:10605-122471 GCF_040638135.1 Streptomyces sp. NPDC026673
CCGGGGACGGGGGCACCGGGAGTCGGCCGAGCACGGGAGGCGCGACGGCCCGGACCGGAACCCGGGACAGGGGCCGAGGCCGGGAACCCGGGTCAGAGGCCGAGGCCGGGAACCCGGGTCAGGTGCCAGGCCAGGAACCCGGGCAAGGAGTCAGGCGAGCGCAGGACGCGCAGGTGGCCGCGACGGGGGGCCGGGGACGGGGGCACCGGGAGTCGGCCGAGCACGGGAGGCGCGACGGCCCGGACCGGAACCCGGGACAGGGGCCGAGGCCGGGAACCCGGGTCAGGTGCCAGGCGAGCGCAGAACGCACAGGTGGCCGCGACGGGAGGCCGGGGACGGGGGCACCGGGAGTCGGCCGAGCACGGGAGGCACGGCAGCCCGGACCGGAACCCGGGTCAGAGGCCGAGGCCGGGAACCCGGGTCAGGAGTCAGGCGAGCGCAGAACGCGCAGGTGGCCGCGCCGGGTGATCTCCATGGGGTCGCCGCCCCGGCCGTTCGTACCGGTGCCCTCGCGTTCCTGGGGGCGGGCGGCCTCGCGCACGGCGTTGGCGAGCGCTTCCAGGTCGTCGCCGCTGGGGCGGGTCGGGCCGGTGTCCGTGGCAAGCCGTACGACCTCCCAGCCGCGGGGGGCGGTGAGGCGCTCGGAGTGCTCGGAGCAGAGGTCGTAGCAGTGGGGCTCGGCGTAGGTGGCGAGCGGCCCGAGGACGGCGGTGGAGTCCGCGTAGACGTACGTCAGCGTCGCGACGGCGGGACGGCCACACGCGGTGCGCGAACAGCGACGTACAAGGCTCACGACGTTGGACGGTACCGCACTCTTGAGCGGGCCGCGACGACTCCCCAGGAGCTCACCCCGTCGTGTCGTCCGGGTTGGCCGGGAAGGTCCGACCTGGGCCCAACACACCTGACCTGCAAAGGGCCGGAAATGTACGGGCGTACCGCCGAGGCGCGTGGTCACCAAACGATGCAAATGACGCCAATTGCGATCAGGGAAGCGGTCAGGGCGCGGGAATCGTCCGGGCGGCAGGGGCGAGCGACCGTACATTCTGCGACATCGCAGAGGATGTCCGGTCCTGGTACCCCGTGGCGGTGGCAGCCGTCACGGAGCCGCATACACGGGGCTCCCGACGGCTACTCTCAGAGGTGATGGACACCCCTTCGCCCGCACCGCGCCAGCGCCGCCGCGACCGACACGGCCGCGGCATGCGCGGCCCCATCGCGCCCCCGCAGGTGCCGCTGGCGCGCACCCGTGCCGACGCCTTCGACGACCTGGTGCGCGACGCGGCCGACCGGCTGGAGCGGCGGTGGCCGCAACTGGCGGAGGTGGAGTTCGCGGTGCAGGAGGTCCCCTGGCCCGTGGACGGCGCCGACGCTGCCGAGGCCGACGGCCGGTTCGACGACGGAGTGCCGCTGGGACGGCTCATCGGGGGCCGCAAGGACAGCCCGCACCGCATCGTGGTGTACCGCCGTCCCGTGGAGATCCGGGCCAAGAGCCGCGAGGAGCGGGCCCTGCTGGTGCACGACGTGGTCGTGGAGCAGGTGGCGGAGCTGCTGGGGCTGTCGCCGGAGAACGTCGATCCCCGGTACGGAGAGGGTTGACCCCCCGTACCGGGGCGCGTGCGGTACCCGGCGCGCTCCGCCGTCACCGGTTCAGGATGGACAGGTCCTCTTCCGACTTCGGGACGGCCACCAGGCCGCGGTCGTCCGGCAGGGTCTGGATCGTGAACATGGGGACGCCCTCCAGCGGCAGGGCCAGCATCCGCGAGGCGTAGACGGGGCCGCCGGAGACGGGTTCGACCGTGACGGCGTACGTGCCCTTGCCCTCCGAGGGGGCGGCCGGGGCCAGGACGACGGTCGTGCCGCGCTTGACGGGGACGTTCTTGGTGATGGGCTCGCCGCCCTTGGTGGACGCGGAGCTGGTGACGCGCACCGTGGCGTCGCCGTCCGGCGCGGTGAGGGCGAGCGTCGAGCCCTTGGCGCGGTTGTCGGCGGCGGTGGCGCGGTCGCCGATGGGCGCGGTGGCGGGCAGGAAGGCGGTCTCCTGGTTCGCGCCCTTGCCGCGGGTGATCCGCAGGGCGGCGACCACGGGGGCCGCACCCGAGGTCCCGGTCGGGCTCAGGATCAGCGAGCCGGCCTCGCCCTTGGTGACGTCGCCCAGGTCGACGGCGGTGGTCATGCCGCTCTTGACGTGCACGGTTTCATGCCCGGCCGGGGTGATCTCACCGCTGGCCGAGGCCAGCCGCACCTTCAGGTCGGCGTCGTCGTCGCCGGTCGCGAAGACCACCAGGCGCACATCCGTGGCGTCCCCGGGGATGCCGGGCATGACGACCGCGGTGGCGGGGTCGGTGGCGGCCGGCAGCCAGTCGCCCCCGGCCTTGGCGTCCTCGGCCTCCACGGTGGCGCCGACCCGGCCGCTGCGGGCGCTGACGTGGAGGGTGAGGCCGTCGGACTTCTCCGTGGTGACCGTGGAGAGCAGCACGGGGACCGACGCGCCCGGCGGCACGGTGATGCCGTCGCTGGTGGCGGTCTTGACCTCGCCCTTGTCGCCGTACAGCTCCAGGTCGACGACGGCCGCGGTGTCGTCCGGGTTGGTCAGGTGGACGTAGTCCTGGCGCTCGGCGGCGGTGCTGACGCCGGGGAACCAGAACGCGCTGTCCGGTACGGAGCAGGAGGCGCCGAGCACCGCCCGGGCCGGGCCCGCGTCGACGACGGTGGTCTGCTGCACGGTCCAGCCCGGGGCGAGCGCTCCGTCGGCGGTGCCGATGAGGGCGGGGGCGTTCGTGGCCGCGGTGTCGGCGGAGACCGGCTTGCCCGCCTCCTTGAGCGGCACGACCGGCTTGCGCTTGGCGTCGGCCTTGCCCTCCTGGTCGGCGGCGGGCAGCAGTTGGGCGGTGCCGCCCGAGCCCGCGGAGTCGCCCTTGGGCGTGAAGGCGGTGTACGTGGTCGAGGCGAAGTCCGAGTCCGACGGCGCCGGGCAGGCGAGCGTGGACCGCTCGACGGGCAGCCGTGCGGCGTTCGCCGCGGGCGCCGCCTCCGGGGTTCCCGCACCGGTCACGGTGGCGACGCCGGCGACGGCGGCAAGGGCGGCGGTGACGCCGATCAGGGAGAGAGTGCTGCGGTTCACTGCTGGTTGCTCCCGTCGCGGCGGTAGCCGTCCGTGTCGTACGCGTCCGTGTCGTAGCCGCCGTTGGTGCCGTAGGGGGCGTAGGAGGCGTCGTAGCCCTGCTGCCCGGGCTGCTGCTCATAGCCCTGCTGGGGCTGCTGCTCGTAGCCCTGCCGGTCGTAGCCGGGCTGCGGGGCCTGCTCCCCGTAGCCGTACGGGTCGTAGACCTGCTCCTGCGGCTGGGCGGGTTGCTCGTAGCCGTAGCTGCTGGTGTACTCGGCGGCCCACTGCTCCTGGCCGTACGGGTCGCCCTGCCCGGGGGCGGCGGCGTAGGGGTCGTATTCGGCGTACTGCGCGTACTCGCCCTGCTCTTGGGGGTCGGGCTCGGTGGCATCGGGCTCCGCGGGGGCGGCCCCCGCCTCCTCCTCGGCCTCCGCGGCGGCGCGCAGCCGGCGGGCGCGGCGGCCGTCGCCCTGCGCCGGGATGCCGGCGGCCGGCATGGACGGCACGGGCACGGCCTCCGCCTCGGGCAGGTCGTCGTCGATCTCGCGGCGCCGGCCCGGCAGGGCCATGACGACGAGCACCAGACCGAGGAAGCCCTGGACCCACAGCCACACGGTGTGCGTGAACGGGTCGTCGTAGACGACGTCCAGGCGGCCGCCCTGGCTGGGCAGCCGGAAGCCCTGGGCCCAGCCGTCGACGGTGGTCGCGGTGAGTTCCCTGCCGTCGAGGGTGGCGGTCCAGCCGGGGGCGGCGCGGTCGGCGATGCGCAGGACGCGGCCTTCGGCGCCGGACGGGATGGTGGTGTGGGCCTCGACCTTGCCAGAGGCGACGGTCAGGGGCCGCGCGGTGTCCGCGTCGTCGCCGGTGGATCCGGTGCCGTCGGCGCTCCCACCGCCGTCGCCGGCGGGCGCGACGATCGTCATGCGCGCGACGTCGTCGTCGACCCGCCACAGGGCGCTGCCGTCCGCCTGGCTGAGCCGGGAGAGGCCGGGTGTGCTGTCGAGGGTGCGGCCGACCTCGCGCGGGGCACCGCGCTGGACGAGGACGTAGCGCACGGCGTAGCCGCCGAGCTGGCTGGCCTGGTCGGCGCCGGAGCCTGCCACGAGGTTGCCGACGATCTTGGCCAGCCGTGTGTCGCCGCCCTCCGCGGCGGCGATCTCGGCGTCGCCGAGGCGGGCGCCGGCGCCGCGGACGAGAGCGTACGACACCTGGGCCGGGGTCCCGGACAGGACGAGGGTGCGGGCCTGGTCGCCGGTGTTGCTCTCCTCGGCGACGAAGGCGGGCACCTGCGTGGGGTCGCTGCGCTTCAGGGGGCCGTCGGCGCCGCCGGCCATCCAGCCGACGGCGGCGGCCAGCGGGGCGAGCACGGCGGCCAGGGCGACGAGCGCGGCGACGGGCTGGCGCCAGCCGAAGCCGGAGGCCGCGAGCCGTTCCTTGGCTCCCTCGGCGCCGACGGCGGCGGCGGCGATCAGGGCGAGGCCGTAGACGAGGGTGGCGGGCCCGGACCAGGCGGTGTGGTTCGCCGCGACCGCGAAGACCAGGCCGGCCAGGGCGCCCACCCAGGCGGTGACGATGGCCGACCGCCGCTCGCCGCGCACGAGCGCGGCGAGTCCGGCCAGCACGATGCCCGCGAGCAGGTAGCCGCCGACGGCGCCGGGGCCGCCGGGGTTGAGCAGCAGGAGGTCGGTGGCCGTGGCGGACCTGGCGCCGTACGGCAGCCCGGCCTCGTGGAAGAAGCGCGTCGGGTGCGTGAGCAGCCCGATCGACCAGGGCGCGAGCACCACCAGGGGGGCGCCGAGGACCGCGACGGCCCGCATGGCCAGCGGGACGAGCAGCCGGCCCTGCCCGCGCACGACGCGCGTGGCGAGGGCGACGCCGACGAGCACCAGGGCGATCAGCCAGGTGATCGGGGTGAACGCGGTGGTGATCGTCAGCAGCAGCGCGACCGCCCAGGCGGCGCGCCAGCCGGGCCGCAGCCCGCGCTCGACGGCGTCGGCGGACATCCGCAGGCCCGCGGCGGAGACGGCGGCGCGGGCCATGAGCGGCAGCAGGACGGCGAGGACGGCGGTGCCGAGCCGGCCGCCGGCGAGGGCGCCGGTGACGGCGGGGAGGAAGGCGTACGCGACGGCGCCCCAGGCGCGCAGCAGCCGGGAGTCGACGAGCGGCCGCGACACGAAGTAGGCGCTGAGGCCCGCGAGCGGCACCGAGGCGACGAGGAGCACGGTCAGGGCGAGGCCGGTGCTGCCGAGCAGGAGGCTCGACAGGGTGGCCACGATCGCCAGGTACGGCGGCGCGGCCTCGATGGTGCCGGCGCCCAGGGCGTGCCAGGCGCCGAGGTACGAGCCCCACAGGTCCGAGGCGTCGGAGGGGGCGGGCAGCAGCGCGCCGCCGGACAGGGCGCCGCCGCCGAGGAGCGCGCGGCAGGCGATGAGGGAGAAGAGCAGCAGGACGGCGAAGAGCATCGGGGCGGGTTGCCGGGCGACGCGCTTCAGCAGCGCGAACTGCTCGACGTCCATGTACTCGCCGTCGTCGTCGCCCCCGCTCGGCCCGGACTCCAGCCCGCCGCCGTGGCGTCCGGCGGAGGAGGCGTCGGCGGCGGCACGGCCGGAGACGTTGCTGACGACCTGCTCGACGGTGGCCCGTACGGTCGCGCCGGGCGGCGGGAAGAGCGACCGCAGTTCGGAGGCCGGGACGGCGGCCCGGGAGCGACGGTGACGGGCGGCCAGGAGCCGGCCGGGGCGCAGCAGGACCGACAGCAGGCCGGTGATCTCGTCGACGGCCTGTCCGGGGACCTTGCCGACGAGGTAGGCCAGGGTGCGCAGGACGGTGCCGAGCACGATGCGCGCGAAGACGTACGGCAGCAGGACGCCGCGGGTGTTGGACAGCAGCGTGTAGACGGCGCCGGCCTTGTCGACGCGGTGCGGGTTGACCGCGGAGCGTCCGGCGCAGTCGACGGGCCGGCGCTCGCGGGAGGCGGCCTCGGCGTGCCGCAGGACGGCGTCGGGGGCGACGAGGACGGTGTGCCCGGCGGACTGGGCGCGCCAGCAGAAGTCGACGTCGTCGCGCATGAGGGGCAGCCGGCGGTCGAATCCGCCGAGGTCCTCCCACACGTCGCGGCGTACCAGCATGCCCGCGCTGGAGACCGAGAGCACCTGGCGGACCTGGTCGTGCTGGCCCTGGTCCTGCTCGCGGCGCTCCAGCCCGGTCCAGCGGCGGCCGCTGCGGGCGATGGAGACGCCGACCTCCAGCAGCTGGCGCCGGTCGTACCAGCTGCGCAGCTTGGGGCCGATGATCGCGGCGGACGGCGAGGAGTCGGCGACCCTGAGGAGGTTGAGGAGGGCGTCCGGGGCGGGCTCGCAGTCGTCGTGGAGGAGCCACAGCCACTGCACGGGCTCCCCGTGGGGCTGGTCGGGCTCGTCGTAGGCGTCGTCGTTCCAGGTGCGGGTGGCCGGGTCCCAGCTGCTGCGCCGCCCCAGGTAGGGCAGTTGCTCCTCGGTCAGGGGCTCGGCGGCGCGCACGCACTCGTCGACGGCGGCGCCGAAGCCGCTGCGCCGGGCGAGGTGCAGGACGCGGTGGTCGCCGAGGCTCTCGGCGAGCAGGCGGGCGGAGTCGTCGGCGCTGCCGGTGTCGGCGGCGATGACGTCCTGGACCGGGCGGTCCTGGGAGACCAGGCCCGAGAGCGCGTTGGGCAGCCAGCGGGCGCCGTCGTGGGCGACGAGCACGGCGGTGACGACGTGGCGCGGGAACTCCGGTGCCTGGGCGGCGTATTGAGTCCCGGCAGAACTGTTCACGGACATCGAGGTTCGGGCCCCGGTTCGCTGGACTTCGGACGACGCCTTGGGCGTCTCGGACGGGCCCCCACACTAACGGTTGCGGGAGCCGGCCCTTCCGGGTCCGGAGCACATATACGCACGAAGCCCGACGTGCCGGACGCGCGCCGGGTCCGCCGCTAGACGACGCCCTTCTTCAGGCGGCGGCGCTCACGCTCGGACAGGCCGCCCCAGATGCCGAAGCGCTCGTCGTTGGCGAGGGCGTAGTCCAGGCAGTCGGAGCGGACCTCGCAGGCGAGGCAGACCTTCTTGGCCTCGCGGGTGGAGCCGCCCTTCTCGGGGAAGAAGGACTCGGGATCGGTCTGCGCGCACAGCGCGCGCTCCTGCCACCCGAGCTCTTCGTCGGCCTCTTCGGCCAGCAACAGCTGGAACAGCTCGGTCATGCGCGCCCCTCGTCTGTTTTCGCTTCCCCGTGATGTTGCCGTTACCTGCGACGGTCGAACGACACGAGTGAAATTACAAGTGTGCCGATACGGGCCAGTCAAGCCGAGATCTGCTATTGAGCCCGTTATTCACCCTGCGGAACCAAGGCCTGACAGAAAGTGTTCAAATCAGCCCAAACGTCCGCATACGTCAACCGCGGTCGACGCCCCGGAGGGGAGGCGATCACGATGCGATCACGAAAACACAACGACGTTTCACGAGGAGACGTTCCTGCGTACCCGTGTGGTTGCGTCGGCACTTTTCCTGGGTCTTCTACACACAAACCTTTCACCATGCCGAATAGCCGGATCAGGTGAAAGATTTACGACAAACCAGGCATCGAGTTGACAGGCGCGCAGGGGACCCGGTGTGCTAGAGGGCATGCCAGTGACCCACGCGCCTTCCCGGACCCGCCGCCTCGGCGAGTTCCGTCGTGCCGTGGAAGCTCACTGTCGCTGTTCCAGCTGTTGCCGCTGAAGGACTCCTCCCAGCCCGCACAGCCTCATGCGCATGCCTGACGCTCCTCACTTCCCGTAGGAACTCCCGCACCCATGAACAGCGACGTCTCGATCGCCGGCGACCCCCTCGCCATCCCCCACCTCCTTCCGCCCGCCCCCGCCCACCCCGTCACCGTCGCGCAATTCGCCGGGCTGGCCCGCGAGATCGCGGCGGACCGGGCCCGTTGGGCGCCGCGCGTGCGCTACGACGCCGTCACCCGCTGGTACGACCGCCTGGAGACCGGCCCCGGGTACGAGGTCTGGCTGCTCAGCTGGGTCCCCGGCCAGGGCAGCGGGCTGCACGACCACGGCCGCTCCTCGGGCGTGCTGACCGTCCTGCAGGGCGAACTCACCGAGCGCTCCCTCGGCGGCAACGGCGAGACCCGCCGTTCACTCCCGCCGGGCCACCAGCGGGTGTTCGCCCCCGGCTACGTGCACGAGGTGGTCAACGACTCCCTCGAGGGCGCGGTCAGCCTGCACGTCTACTTCCCGGGCCTGACGGAGATGACCCCGTACGCCTGCACCTCCGGGACGCCCGCGGCCGAGGGCTCGTTCGCTGGCTGACGCGGCGGGCTGACAGACTGTCCGCATGCGAATCGTGGTACTGGCCGGCGGCATCGGGGGAGCCCGTTTCCTGCGCGGCCTGAAGGCGGCGGCGCCGGAGGCGGACATCACCGTCATCGGCAACACCGGCGACGACATCCACCTGTTCGGCCTCAAGGTCTGTCCCGACCTCGACACCGTCATGTACACCCTCGGCGGCGGGATCCACGAGGAGCAGGGCTGGGGCCGCGCCGACGAGACCTTCACGGTCAAGGAGGAGCTGGCCGCCTACGGCGTCGGGCCCGAGTGGTTCGGCCTGGGCGACCGCGACTTCGCGACCCACATCGTGCGCACCCAGATGATCGGCGCGGGCTACCCCCTCAGCGCCGTCACCGAGGCGCTGTGCGCGCGCTGGAAGCCCGGGGTGCGGCTGATCCCGATGACCGACGACCGGATCGAGACGCACGTCGTCGTCGACGACCCGGACGCGGGCCCCGGCGGCGGGCGCAAGGCGGTGCACTTCCAGGAGTACTGGGTGCGGCTGCGGGCCTCCGTTCCGGCGTACGCGGTGCTGCCGGTCGGCGCGGAGGGCGCCAAGCCCGCGCCCGGCGTCCTCGAGGCGATCGCCGAGGCGGACGTGATCCTCTTCCCGCCGTCGAACCCCGTGGTGTCGGTCGGCACCATCCTGGCCGTCCCCGGCATCCGGGAGGCCATCGCCGAGGCGGGCGTACCGGTGGTGGGCCTCTCCCCCATCGTCGGGAACGCGCCGGTGCGCGGCATGGCCGACAAGGTGCTGGCGGCGGTCGGCGTGGAGTCCACGGCCGCGGCGGTGGCCGCGCACTACGGTTCCGGCCTGCTGGACGGGTGGCTGGTCGACACCGTGGACGCGGACTCGGTGGACGAGGTCGAGGCGGCGGGCATCCGCTGCCGGGCCGTGCCGCTGATGATGACGGACCTGGACGCGACGGCCGCGATGGCCCGCGAGGCGCTCGCGCTCGCCGGGGAGGTCCGCGCGTGACCGCCTCCTTCCGCGTGTGGGCCGTGGCCGGGCTGCCGGAGATCGAGCCCGGAGCCGATCTCGCCAAGCTCATCGCGGCGGGCGCGCCCGGCCTGGCGGACGGCGACGTCCTCGTCGTCACCTCGAAGATCCTCAGCAAGGCGGAGGGGCGCGTGGTGCGCGCCGACGACCGCGAGGCCGCCATCGACGCCGAAACGGTTCGGCTGGTCGCGCGGCGCGGGCCGACCCGGATCGTGGAGACCCGGCACGGCTTCGTCATGGCCGCGGCCGGGGTCGACGCGTCGAACACGGCCGCCGGCACGGTGCTGCTGCTCCCCCAGGACCCGGACGCCTCCGCCCGCGCGCTGCGCGCGGGCCTGCGGGACATACTCGGCGTCAACGTCGGCATCGTCGTCACCGACACCTTCGGGCGGCCGTGGCGCGAGGGCCTGACCGACGTCGCCATCGGCGCGGCCGGGCTGCACGTGCTGGACGACCTGCGGGGTGCGACGGACTCGCACGGCAACGAACTGGCGGTCACGGTCACGGCCCTGGCCGACGAGCTCGCCGCCGCCGGCGACCTGGTGAAGGGCAAGTCCAGCGGGTCGCCCGTCGCGGTCGTCCGGGGCATGGACCGGCTGGTGCTCCCGGCGGAGGAGGACGGCGACGGCGCCCGCGCGCTGGTGCGTCGCGCCGCCGACGACATGTTCCGGCTGGGCACGTCGGAGGCCGTCCGCGAGGCCGTCGGCCTGCGGCGGACCATCCGCGACTTCACCGACGAGCCCGTCGACGGCGCGGCGGTACGGCGCGCCGTGGCCCTGGCGGTCACCGCGCCGGCGCCGCACCACACGACGCCGTGGCGCTTCGTGCTGCTCGAGTCGGAGTCGGCGCGGGTCGAGCTGCTGGACGCCATGCGCGACGCGTGGATCGCGGACCTGCGCCGCGACGGCCGCAGCGAGGAGTCCATCGCCAAGCGGGTGCGCCGCGGCGACGTCCTGCGCCGCGCGCCGTATCTGGTGGTGCCGTGCCTGGTCGCCGACGGGGCGCACGACTACCCGGACGCGCGGCGCTCGGCGGCGGAGCGGGAGATGTTCGTGGTCGCGATGGGCGCGGCCGTGGAGAACCTCCTCGTCGCCCTGGCCGGCGAGCAGTTGGGCTCGGCGTGGGTGTCGTCCACGATGTTCTGCCGCGACGTGGTGCGCGAGGTGCTCGATCTGCCCGCGGACTGGGACCCGATGGGGGCCGTCGCGATCGGCCGGCCCGCGGCGCCGCCGAAGGAGCGGCCCGCACGCGGCGCGGAGGCGTTCATCGAGGTGCGCTGACGCGCCGTTCGGCCGGTACGCGCCTCCCGGGGCGCGCCGCCGTCCGAGGCCGGTCGCCGCGTGGCGGACGCGGGGTGACGGAGGCAGCCCTCGGGGCGCCCGCGCGTCCGGTGCCGGCGGTCAACGGCGCCACCAGCGTCGCGGGGGAGCGGGGGCGGGGGCGGGGGCGTTGTCGTACTCGCGGGAGATCACCTCGACCCGGCGTGCGGCGTGGTCCGCGCGGACGGTGTCCAGGCCGAAGGTGTCGAGTTCGCGCATGGCGGCCATGTCCTCCTCCGATGCCGGGCTCAGGACCCGGACGCTGAGCTCGCGGTCCCCGTCACCGAGATGGGTCCCGGAGAGGACGGCGTCGATCAGGCGGCGCGCCGCGTCCGGCGTGCCGGTGTCCGTCAGGGCGATCTGGAGCAGCAGTTGCTCCATGCCCGTGTCGGTCCACCGGGCCTGCGCGATCCACACGCACCGCACGCCGGGGAAGTCGAGCAGCCGCAGGCGGATCGCGTCGCGCAGGGCGACCGCTGTGGGGTGGGTGGACCAGGTGAACCTGACCGTCCGTTCCTCCGTGGTGCGCATGCCCCTGACCCGCAGGGTGTGCGCCACCAGGGCGAAGGGGAGCTTGGCCGAGCCCTGTTCGGAGAAGACGGCCAGCGTGTCGACCTTCGTGTGGTGGACGATGTCGAGCAGCCGCATGATGTCGCAGTGGACGGCGGCGGCCGCGTCGGGGAGGTTCCGCCGGCAGCACTCCTCGCTGACATAGCCGGGCAGGACGGGGCCGGTGTCGCCCTCCCAGCCGATGAAGAGCACCGAGCCGTCGTCCTTCACGGGGACGAAGACGCCGAAGTCGACGAGGGCGGCGAGCAGTCGCTCACTGTCCCGGTCAGGCTCACGGTGGTCGAGTATGTCGGCGAGAGCGGTGTTCGGTGTCGTCACTCCGCGATCATAGGGACGCGCCCTTTCCGGAAACAGCCCTTGCGTTCGGATATGCGGCGTAAGCGCCCTACAGCGGGACGATGTTGCCCGGGGCCATGCGGGGAGCGCGGCGCGGGGGGCGGCGGCCGGTGAGCAGGATGAGGCGGGCGGCGCGGTGGCGCTGGCCCTCGTAGGGCTCGAGGAGTTCGAGCATGGTGGCGTCGTCGGAGCGGTGGGCGCCGGTGAGGGCGTAGCCGACGGTGTGCGGCAGGTGGAGGTCGCCGACCGTGATCGCGTCGGGGTCGCCGTTGCTGCGCTGCAGGGTCTCGGCCGCGGTCCAGGGGCCGATGCCGGGGACGGCCTGCAGGCGCGCGAGGGCGGTGGCGGGGGCGAGGGCGGTGGCCTGTTCCATGCGGGCGGCGGCGCGGGCGGCCCGGACCGCGGCGGCGGAGCGCTTGCCGTCGACGTTGGCGCGGTGCCACTCCCAGGAGGGGATCATGGCCCAGCCGCGGGCGTCGGGCATGACGCGCATGCGCAGTTCCTCGCCGGGGCCGGGGGCGGGTTCACCGAAGCGCCAGAGCAGGACGCGCCAGGAGCGGTAGGCCTCGTCGGAGGTGACCTTCTGCTCCAGGATCGCGGGGATCAGGGATTCCAGGACCAGTCCGGTACGGGCCAGCCGCAGGCCGGGGTTGCGGCGGTGGGCCTCGTGGACGACACGGTGCCGGGCGGTGAAGGCGGCGGGGTCGTCGGCGTCGCCGAGCAGGGCGGGGAGGCGGTCCAGCAGCCAGTCGGCGCCCGGCCCCCAGGCCTCGGCCTCGATCTCGCCGCCGGAGGGGCGGGCGATCCGCAGGGTGCCCGGGCCCTCCGGGGTGCGCGAGGCGCGGTACACGGCGCGGTCGGCGCCGACGCGGAAGGCGGGGTCGCCGGGGCCGCGGCGCAGGGGGCCGAGCGTGAGGCCGAGGTCCAGGGGGCCGCGCGGTGTCCAGCGCCTGGTCCGGCCCGGCGTGCGGGGGCCGGGAACGCCGCCGGTCTTGGCGCGCAGGAGTCGGGTCTGCTCGGGGTGCACCCTCCGAGCCTACGGGGTGGGCCGTCCGGCGCTCCGGGTTTCCGGCCGGTGGGCGGGGTGCCCACCGGCCGTGGCCCGGGGGCCGGCTACTGGTCGGAGGAGAAGCGGACCGCGCCGTCCGGGATGACCGCGCCGCACCAGATGCGCACCCCGTGCCGCAGTTCGTTGTCGGCGCCGACGTGCGCGGCGTCACCGACGACGGCTCCGCTGACGACGGTGCGCTCGCCGATGACCGCGCCCGCGCCGATGAGGGAGTCGGTGACGACGGCTCCGGGGTGGACGACGGCGCCGGCCAGGACCGTGCTGCCGTCGACGACCGCCCCTGCGCCGATGACGGCACCCGCGCTCACGGCGCTGCCGCCGGTGAGCTTGGCGTCGTCGGCCACGCGGGCGCCCTCCAGGACGAGGCGCTCGCCGCACCGGCCGGGGACGGCCGGGGAGGGCGCGCGGCCGAGGACGAGGTCGGCGGAGCCGCGGACGAAGGCGTGCGGGGTGCCGAGGTCGAGCCAGTAGGTGGAGTCGACCATGCCCTGCAGATGCGCGCCGTCGGCCAGCAGGCCGGGGAAGGTCTCGCGCTCGACGGAGACCGGGCGGCCGGCGGGGATCGAGTCGATGACGGAGCGGTTGAAGACATAGGCGCCCGCGTTGATCTGGTCGGTGACGATCTCCTCGGGCGTCTCGGGCTTCTCCAGGAAGGCGGTGACGCGGCCGGAGGCGTCGGTCGGCACGAGCCCGAAGGCGCGCGGGTCCTCGACCCGGGTCAGGTGGAGGGAGACGTCGGCGCCGGAATCGCGGTGGGTGGCGACGAGGCCGGCGATGTCGAGGCCGGTGAGGATGTCGCCGTTGAAGATGAGGACGGGGTCGCCGGGGGCGGAGTCCAGCCGTTCGGCGACGTTGCGGATGGCGCCGCCGGTGCCGAGCGGCTCGTCCTCGGTGACGTACTCCAGGCGCAGGCCGAGGGCGGAGCCGTCGCCGAAGTGCGGCTCGAAGACCTCGGCCAGGTAGGAGGTCGCCAGCACGATGTGCTCGACGCCCGCCGCGCGTGCCCGGGCCAACTGGTGGGTGAGGAACGGCACGCCGGCCGCGGGGACCATCGGCTTGGGGGTGTGCACCGTCAGGGGGCGCAACCGGGTGCCCTTGCCGCCGACCAAGAGGATCGCTTCAGTCACCTGTGTTTGTCTCCGCTTCCTGGCGGGCCGAACGAATGAGCGGCCAATCCTATGCAGCCTGCGATCACCGGCCCTGGAGCCCCGCCGCGGCACGGCGGATGGCGCCGAGATCGTCGTACAACTCCGTTCCGGGGCATGCGGTGGCGAACCCGTCCCGGTGGCCGGAGATGACGTTCATGCGGACCCGCGCGCCCTTCCTGTACTTGTTGCTCCCTCCGGACACCAGATATGTCACCCCCTCCGGATCGAGGCCGTAGATCCCGAGTTTCCACGCGGCGAGCCGGGCGACCGCCGACAGGGCCTCGCGGGTGGGCTTCTCCTCGGAGAAGTCGCCGAGTACGGCGATGCCCATGGTGTGCTCGTTGAAGCCGAGGGTGTGCGCGCCGTGGACCGCCCTGGAGACGCCGCCGCTGCGGCCTTCGTAGATGTTTCCGCACTTGTCGACGAGGAAGTTGTAGCCGATGTCGCGCCAGCCGCTGCTCTTGACGTGGTAGCGGTAGATACCGCGGATGACCGAGGGGGAGTCGGAGCACTCGTAGTCGTTGCCGGTGGCGGTGTGGTGCACGAAGACCGCGGCGATGTCGTCGTTGAACTCGGATTCCTCGCTGCGCAGTTGCTCGTCGGCGCCCCAGCCGAAGCGGGTGACGATGCGGGGGCGCGCCCCGGTGAAGCGCTGCCCGGTGAGGGCCTCGGTCTGGGACCGGCTGAGCTCGGGGACGAAGGGGGACTCGACCGGGGTGCCCGAAGTGTCTCTCGGGTCCGAGGCGGTGTCGGTGGTGCCGTCCTTCGCCGGGCCGCCGTCGAGCGGGGTGTCCTCCTCGCCCGGGCCCACGCCGTCGAAGGGGTCTCCGCTGTCGGAGGAGTCGCCCAGGACGGAACCGTCGCCGGCGGGGCCGCCTGTGGCGCCGTCACCGTCCGGGCCCCCGCCCGCCGGTACGGCGGCCCCGGGGTCCGCCGCGGCGTCGGGGTCGGGGAAACCGCCGCCCGGGTCGCCGGCGGGTCCGTCACCGGCCCCGTCACCGGGTTCGTCCCCGGGGTCGACCATCTCCAGCCGCAGCCCCTTGGGGAGGGCGGGCAGCACCCCGCGCCTGCCGGTGGGCGCCGCGGGGACGACCCGCACCTCGACCCCGTCGGAGCGGCCGACCCACAGCGGGACGGTCGATCCGCGCACGCCGGAGGACGATCCCTCGGCCGAGCCGGCGTCGGGGGCGTCGTCGTTGTGCGCCTCGACGGCGCGCCAGCCGGACCAGGTGCCGGTCCCGGTGGCGCGGGTCCGGACCTGGACGGTGCCCTGGAGGTCGGTGCCGACGTCGTCCCAGGTGATGCCGATCAGGGAGAACGGCCGCACGGCCCGCGCGGGCAGGCCCTGGGTGAGCGGCGAGCCGATGGCGCGGCCGGAGGGGGCGAGCGGGGCCAGCGGGAGGGTGCGGGTGGCACCGGGGGGCGTGTCGGGGGCGGCGGCCCGCGCCGGGGCGTGGATCGTGGCGGTGGCACCGGAGGGGAAGGCGAGCGGCAGGGCGAGGGCAGCCATGCACGCAGCGGAGATCGAAGTCGCAAGAAGTGCACGCATGGGAAGAACAGTTACATAAGGCCCCAGAACGCGCAGCCGGGATCTGACGGGCTGTCCTCTTCTGCCTGGCCATCAGCGCGGCCCGCCACGGGGCCGCCTGACGTAGCCTGGGCCGCGTGACTTCGACTGCCCGTACACCCGCCGACCTGCTGCGTTCCGCGCTCGCGGCGGACCCCGCCCGCCCCCTGGTCACCTTCTACGACGACGCCACCGGCGAACGCGTCGAACTGTCGGTGGCCACCTTCGGCAACTGGGTGGCCAAGACCGCCAACCTCATCCAGGACGAACTGGGCGCCCAGCCGGGTGACCGTGCGGCCCTGCTGCTGCCCGCGCACTGGCAGACCGCGGTATGGCTGCTCGCCTGCTTCTCCACCGGTGTGGTCGCGGTCCCCGGCGGCGACCCGGGCGGCGCCGACTTCGTGGTCTCCGGCCCGGACACGCTGGAGGAGGCCCGGGCCTGCTCCGGCGAGCGGGTCGCGCTGGCGCTGCGCCCGCTGAGCGGCCGCTTCCCGCAGGCGCCGGAGGGCTTTGCCGACTACGCGGTCGAGGTGCCGACGCAGGGCGACCGCTTCGTCCCGTACGCGCCGGTCGATCCGCACGCGCCCGCGCTGGGGCTGCCCGGCGGGGAGGACGCCACCGGGGCCGAGGTGGTCGAGCGGGCCCGCGCGTCCGCCGAGGCCCTCGGGCTGACGGCCGGGGCGCGGCTGCTGTCGGGTCGGTCGTACGACGACTGGGACGGGCTCGCCGCGGGGCTCCTGGCGCCCTTGGCCGCGGGCGCCTCCGTGGTGCTCTGCCGCCACCTGGACCGGTTGCCCGCCGCCGACCTGGACAAACGCCGGGAGAGCGAGCGGGTGACGCACATGGCGTAGCCGCCTTCCGGAACCCCGCGCCCGGCGCGGGGTTCCGGAACACCGAGGGGCCTCGGACGAATTTCAACAACTCCGCACAACCGAGGGCGGGCTTGGACGGTCTTTATAGGTGACCCGATCATCTGCGGCACCTGTAAGGACGGACCCGGACGTGACCACGTCAGTCGATTCGCCGGAAACCGAGGACACCTCTCCCGGCGCGGCCCCGCCGAGGAGGCGCCGCCGTACCTGGCTGCGCGTCCTGGCGGTCGTCACCTCCCTGGTGCTCCTGGCGGGGGCCGGACTCTCCTGGTACCTGTACAAGCAGCTCGACGGGAACATCCGGACGGACACGGACACGGCCCACGAGCTGATGCGGGTGCAGTCCGAACGGCCCAAGGTCCTGCCCGAGGCGACGACGGCCGAGAACATCCTCCTGCTCGGTTCCGACAACCGCGGCGACGGCAACGGCAAGTACGGCCAGGACACCGGCACCCAGCGGTCGGACACCGCGATCCTGCTGCACCTGGCCGCCGACCGGAACAGCGCGACGGCGGTCAGCCTGCCGCGCGACCTCATGGTCGAGATCCCCTCCTGCCGCCGGGCCGACGGCAGCATGAGCAATCCCCAGTTCGCCCAGTTCAACTGGGCGTTCGAGTACGGCGGCGCCGCCTGCACGATCCGTACGGTGGAGAAGCTGACCGGGATCCGCGTCGACCACCACCTGGTGGTGGACTTCAACGGCTTCAAGAAGATGGTCGACGCGGTCGGCGGGGTCGAGGTCTGCGTCCCGCACGCCGTGCACGACCAGGACGCCCATCTGGATCTCGAGAAGGGCCGCCAGGTGCTCCGCGGCGAGGACGCCCTCGGCTACGTCCGGGCCCGCAAGGGCATCGGCGACGGCAGCGACACCCAGCGCATGGACCGTCAGCAGCAGTTCCTCGGCTCCCTGGTGCAGAAGGTCGACACCACGGGGGTGCTGCTCAACCCCGCGAAGCTCTATCCGCTGCTCGACGCCGCGACCTCCTCGCTCACCGCGGACGCCGGGCTGGACTCGCTGCGCGAGCTGTACGAGTTGGCGCAGAGCCTGCGCAAGACGCCCACGGACCAGGTGCGCTTCCTCACCGTGCCGCGCCGGCCCTACACCGCCGACCCCAACCGCGACGAGCTGGTGCGGCCCGCCGCGGACAAACTCTTCGCGACGTTGCGCGAGGACGGACAGGTGGCCGTCGAGGGGGACGCGGACAAGGGCTCCGGCCCACGTCGCGGAACGCCCGGTGGAACCGCCTCCGCCACTCCCGCATCTCCCACACCGTCGGGGTCGGCGAGCGCCTCCCCGTCCTACCGCGGCACCACCGCCGACCGCGATGTCTGCGGCGGGAGTGGGGATTGAACACTTTGTCCAGGTGTAAGAGAGCGGAATTTGTCAGCTGCGGGCGTACACGCTGAACTGTGGGGTTAGTGTGAGCGATCCGGCCTGATGCAGCGGCCGAGACGGAGGACTCGATCGACCGTGGACACGCAAGGCCGTAGGCAGCAGGTCGACCCGGCGGATCAGTGGGTTTTCGATCCCGAGACGGGCAGCTACCAGTTGCGGCTGGACCCCCCGCAGCAGCAGGAGCGCGCGGTTCCCGCGCAGGGGACGGGCCGGCGGGCACAGCGCGTCCAGCCGCAGGGCGGCGGCCGCACACGGCAGGGCCAGTCCGGCGCCGAAGGGCAGGGCCGCTCCACGGCGGCCGGGCGCCCTGCGAACGGCGGCCGCTCGGCGGCCGGCGGCAGGGGGCCGGACGGACGGCGGGCAGCGGGGGCCGGCGGCAGGGCGGACGGCGGCGGACGGGCGGGCGCGCGCACCAGCCGGCGCCGGCCCAAGCCCCGCAAGTCCACCAAGAAGCGCGCCCTGATCTGGACCGCCGGCACACTCGGGGTCGTGGTCATCGCGGCGTGCGTCGGCGTCTACACGCTGTACCAGCAGCTCAACGGGAACATCCACACGGTCGACCCGGGCATCGGCTCCAAGAACGCCACGTCCACCGGGCCCGTCAACATCCTGGTCATCGGCACCGACAGCCGTGCGGGCCTGAAGGGCAAGTACGGCGACTCGGCCAATGTCGGCCACGCCGACACCACGATCCTCTTCCATGTCTCCAAGGACCGCTCCAACGCGACCGCGCTGAGCATCCCCCGCGACATCATCACCGACATCCCGGACTGCCCGACGAAGCAGCCGGACGGCTCCACGAAAATCATCCCGGGTGAGAGCGACGTCCGCTTCAACACCAGCCTGGGCCAGTACGGCCGCGACCCGGGCTGCACGATGCGGACGGTCAAGGAACTGACCGGCATCACCCCGGACCACTTCATGATGGCCAACTTCGACGCGGTGAAGGACCTGTCGACGGCCGTCGGCGGTGTCGAGGTGTGCCTGGCCAAGGACATCGACGACCCGGACTCGCACCTGAAGCTGGACAAGGGCCGGCACACCGTCGCGGGCGAGCAGGCGCTGGCCTTCGTCCGCACCCGGCACAGCGTCGGCTTCGGCGGCGACCTCAGCCGCATCCAACTGCAGCAGCAGTTCCTCAGCTCGATGATGCGCAAGATGAAGTCGGGCGGCACGCTGACCAGTCCGACGAAGCTGGTCAAGCTGGCGAACACGGCGACCAAGGCGCTGACCGTCGACACCGGCATCGGCAGCGTGCCCAAACTCAGCGCGCTCGCCAGGGATCTGAGCCGCGTCGACACCAAGAACATCACCTTCGCGACGGTGCCGGTCATAGACAATCCGGCCGAGAAGGTGCACACCACGGTCGTGCTGGACGAGACCAGGGCGCCGCAACTGTTCGCCATGGTGAAGAACGACACGTCGCTCACCGAGGTGAAGAAGAAGCAGAAGGCCTCCGAGGCGGCCAAGCTCAAGGGCCCCAAGGCCGACCCGATCGACGTCCGGGTCGAGGTGTTCAACGGCAGCGGGGTCTTCGGCGCCGCCCAGGACACGGTCAACTGGCTGCAGAACGACAAGGGCGTCAGCCGCTCCACCAACGGCGGCAACGCGCCCGCCGAGGCGCGGAAGACGACGCTGGAGTACGCCCCCAACCAGGCCGACCAGGCACGCCGGCTGGCCGAGATGATGGGGCTGCCGGCCTCCGCGCTCAAGCAGGGCACCGAGGACGCCGCCCCGCGCGCCAACATGACGCTCACCCTCGGCAAGGACTTCACCGCCGCGGGCACACCGATCGCCCCGCCGACGAAGGCGCCCGAGGGCATCCAGAAGGTCGAGGCCGACGACAAGAGCGTGTGCGCCAAGTAGCGGCCCGGCGGGAGCACCAGGCTCAAGAGGGGTATCAGGGGTGGGGACCACACTATGACGGACAGTCGTGTGCGAGATCTCGGCTGGGACGACAGCCTCTACGAGCCCCGGTCGCCGGACGGGCCGGGGCAGCGGGCCGCGGACGAGCCGGCGGATCCGCACGCGGCTTCGGCCGGCGGCGGCCGGGGGCAGCAGGACGCACGGCCGCCGAAGCGGCGCAGGCGCCGGGTCCTGCGGTGGACCGCGGTCACCCTCGCGGTGCTGATACTCGGGACGGCGGGCGCCGGCTACGCCTACTACGAGCACCTGAGCAAGAACATCCGCAAGGGGAAGCGGAACAGCGGCGAGAGCCATGTGGCGAAGACGCCGACGAACGCGATGAACATCCTGCTGCTGGGCGCCGACGGCCGTAACTCCGAGGAGAACCTGAAGCTCGGCGGCGCCAAGTACACCAAGGGCGACCCGCCCCGCGCCGACGTGATCATGCTGGTGCACCTGGCCGCCGACCGCAGCAACATGTCCGTGGTGAGCATCCCGCGCGACACCAGGGTGCCGATCCCGAAGTGCACCGACCCCGAGACCGGCAAGGTGTTCCCCGCCACCACGCACGCGATCGTCAACGAGAGCCTGACGCGCGGCGGCCCCGGCTGCACGCTGGCCACCGTGCAGAACCTCACAGGGGTCTACATCGACCACTGGATGACGATCGACTTCGCGGGCGTGGTGAAGATGGCCGACGCGGTCGGCGGAGTCGACGTCTGCGTGAGGCAGCCGGTCTGGGACCACCCGACACCGCAGCAGCCGGGCGGCTCGGGGCTGAAGCTGAAGGCCGGCACGCAGAAGATCAGCGGCAAGACCGCGCTCCAGTGGCTGCGCACCCGGCACGCCTTCGAGAGCGACCTCGGGCGCGCCAAGGCACAGCACATGTACATGAACTCGATGGTGCGCGAGCTGCGTTCGCAGAACGTCTTCACCGACAGCGGGCGGCTGCGCGCCCTGGCCGAGGCCGCCACCAAGGCGCTGCAGGTGTCGGAGGAGATCGGCACCCCGAAGAAGCTGTACGACCTCGGGATGCAGCTCAAGAGCGTCCCGTCGGACCGGATCACGATGCTGACCATGCCGCCGGTCACCGACACCGAGAACGACCAGCACTACATGCCGGACCCGGTCGCCGCGCCCAAGGTGTGGTCGCGGCTCGTGCACGACGTGCCCTTCGACGACAACGGCGGGAAGAAGGCGAAGAAGAAGCCCGCCGAGACCGGCCCGGCCGCCCGTCCGGCCGCGGAGATCCCGGTCGACGTCGTCAACGGCACCGCGGGCGACGCCACGGGCACTCCCGTGAACGGCCGTGCGCGCGCCCTGGTCGGAGCGCTGGCCGGGGCCGGGTTCGGACGGGCCGCGGCGAACACCACGTCGCAGCCGTCCGCGGCCACCGTGCTCAGCTACCCGGCCGGCGAGGGCGCGCAGGGCCGCTCGGACGCGCTCGCCGTCGCCAAGGTGTTCAAGCTGCCGGAGAGCGCTGTGAAGGAATCCTCACATGTCGCCTCCGTCACACTCCTGATCGGTGCGGACTGGCGGGACGGAACGGTCTACAGCGGGGCCGCCGACGACGGCGGAGCGCTGCCCAGGAGCGCCGGAGCCCTGAACGGAGCGAATGAGTCGGCCTGCATGGACGTGTACCGGCCATATCGCTGGGATCCCGGTTTGGGGTAATGCGCACGATCGCTTTACGCAGCCGATAAACATCGAAAGCCTTGACCCCGTCGCGCTTTATGTATCGTGACCTCCAACCATTCGCGAGCAGGGCTGTTCCGGTTCCACAGGACTTTGACAGTCACACAGCTGAGAATCACCCACGATCCGCGCGCTGCGGCGCAGCCGGTGACCACAGTGACCACCAGCGCGTCATGGGAGGGCCTACATGCGCCACGGCAGCGTTCCCGGAGGGCTCAACGCCCCCTACGATCCTCACGAACCCGGATGGGGCGACTCTCCGTACAGAGAGGGTCACGGACAGCCGTACATCCCGCAGCAGCCGAACCCGCACCAGCCGGTCCCGCAGCAGCCGATCCCGCAGCAGCCGCAGCGCGGCGGCTACCGGCCGGAGGAGCCGCGGCACGGCGGATACCCGCCGCAGGAGGCGTACGCGCCCTATGAGGCGCCGAACCGCGACGCCGCCGGTTACGACACCGGGGGCTACGGCGACGACCGCTACGAGACCGGCTACGGGAACGAGGCCGGCTACGGGGACGACGACGCCTACGACGGCCCGCCGACCGCCACCCAGGGCGACGGGGCGGACGGCGGATCGGATGACGACGGGTACGACGACAGCGGGCGCCGCGGCAGCAGCCGACGTCGCAAAAAGAGCAAAAGACGCGCCCTGCGCTGGGTGGCGATCGTCACCTCGGTGGCGATACTCGGCACGGCCGGCGCCGCCTACGCGTACTACCAGCACCTCAACGCGAACATCAAGAAGGACGCGCTGAACCTCGGCGACAGCCAGGCCGCCAAGAGCAAGGCCAACGCCGCCGGCCAGACCCCGCTGAACATCCTGCTGCTGGGCTCCGACAGCCGGGCGTCCAAGGCGAACCAGAAGCTCGGCGGCGCCAGGGCCGACGCCGACCGCAAGCCGCTCGCCGACGTCCAGATGCTGCTGCACGTCTCCGCGGACCGCAGCAACATGACCGTGGTCAGCATCCCGCGCGACACCCGGGTCACCATCCCCAAGTGCACCGACCCGGACGACGGACGCGTCTACCCCGAGACCACGACGGAGACGATCAACACCAGCCTCCAGCACGGCGGTCCCGGCTGCACCGTGGCCACCTGGGAGAAGCTCACCGACATATCCATCGACCACTTCATGATGATCGACTTCGCCGGCGTGGTCTCCATGGCCGACGCGGTCGGCGGTGTCCCGGTCTGCGTCAAGGGCAACGTCTGGGACCGCAAGTCCGGGCTGAAACTCACCAAGGGCGACCACACGATCAAGGGCCAGCAGGCCCTGCAGTGGCTCCGCACCCGGCACGGCTTCGAGGACGGCAGCGACATCGGCCGCACCCACGCCCAGCACATGTACATGAACGCGATGGTGCGCCAGCTGAAGTCCGGTGCGAAGCTCAACGACCCGGGCAAGCTGACGGGCCTGGCGGAGGCCGCCACCAAGGCGCTGACCGTCGACGACGACCTGGGCACGGTCAAGAAGCTCTACGACCTGGGCAACGACCTCAAGGGCGTCCCCACCGACCGCATCACCATGACGACGATGCCGTGGGGTGCCGACCCGCAGAACCCGGCGGCACACGTCGTGCCGATCCCCGCGGCGACCAAGCTCTTCACGCTGCTCCGCAACGACCAGCCCGTGGACGGCAAGGCCGCCAAGAAGAAGAAGACGGACAAGTCGGCCGCCTCCACCGCCAAGGCCGCACCGGCGGCGGAGATCCCGGTGACGGTCCAGAACGGCACCGGCAGCGCCTCCCAGGCGGCGGTCCCCGGCCGGGCGAGCTCCCTCACGGAGAAGCTGAAGGCCCTGGGCTACACCCAGGCCGAGGCCGACTCGACGCCGCAGTCGCAGTCCGGCACCACCGTCACCTACGCGAGCGACGACGACAAGGCCAACGCCCTGGCCGTGGCCAAGTCGCTGAAGCTCCCCGCCGGCGCGGTGAAGAAGTCCTCGTCCGTCTCGCAGATCACGCTGGTGATCGGCGCCGACTGGAGGACCGGGACGACCTACCCGGCGGCCAGCAGCGCCGACACCAAGCAGGTGCTGGCGGACGCGAGCGCGCTCAACGCCTCCGACGAGTCGGCGTGCATGAAGGTGAACTCCTTCTACAGCTGGTAGGAGCTCACCCCGGGATCACGCGTCGGCCGCCGTCCGCACCGCCGGGCGGCGGCTGGCGATGACCCGCCGGGCGAGCGAGCGCGGGCTGGTCAGGAAGCCGTAGCCCCACGACATGTGCATCGTGGCGAGCGCCACCGGGATCTGCAGCCGTGCGCCGGCGGACAGGCCCTTGCCGGCCGGGACCGAGCCCAGTGCGATGGCGGCCAGGTAGCCGCCGGGCACCACGAACCCCAGCGGGGTGACCGCGGCGCCCAGGACCACGCCCGCCGCGATGGCCACGACGGCGGCCGGGGCGGCGAGGTAGCGCAGGTTGACCGAGCCCTGGTGGTAGCGGGTGACGACGCGGCGCCAGCGCCCGTAGTCCTTGTACTGCTTGGCCAGCGCGCGCACGGTGGGCCGCGGGCGGTACGAGACCCGCAGTTCGGGCGAGAACCAGATCAGGCCGCCGGCCTCGCGGATGCGGTAGTTCAGCTCCCAGTCCTGGGCGCGGATGAACTCCTCGTTGTAGCCGCCCTGCTGCTCCAGCACCTCGCGGCGGAACACCCCGAGGTAGACGGTGTCGGCGGGGGCGGCGGCGCCACCGGTGTGGAAGGCGGCGTTGCCGACGCCGATCTTCGAGGTCATCGCCGCGGCGACGGCCCGCTCCCAGTCGTTCTCGCCCTCGGCGTGCATGATGCCGCCGACGTTGGCGGCGCCGGTCTCCTCCAGCAGGCGCACCGCGGTCTTGATGTAGTCCGGGGAGAGCATGCCGTGGCCGTCGACCCGCACCACGACGGGGTGCCGGGAGGCCTTGATGGCGGCGTTCAGGGCGGCGGGGGTGCGACCGGTCGGGTTGGGCACCGTGTGGACCCGGGGGTCCTCGCGCACCAGCTCGGCCGCGATCTCGTCCGTGCGGTCCTTGGAGGGACCGAGGGCGATCACCACCTCGAGTTCGCCCGCGTAGTCCTGCTCGAGGATGTGGCGGACGGAGTTGCGCAGATGCCGCTCCTCGTCGAGCACCGGCATGATCACGGAGACGGCGGGCAGCACGTGGGGGGTCGCAGCGTTCACAGCCGCACACGTTACCGCGAACGGATGATACGAGCGCGTGCGGCCGGGCGGGGCTCATTCCGTACGACGGTATGACTCCTTAGCGTGATCGCATGACCGTCGCTCGTCGCCGTCAGCAGCCCACAGCAGCCGCCCGCCGAGCCCGGAAGCGGCCGCCGGCACGTCGCGGAATGCGCGTCCTCGGTGCCGTCTCGCTGGGCATCCTGACCGCCAGCGGGATCGGGCACGCCGTCCTGGGGCACATGGACGACCGCATGGCGCGGGTGGACGCCTTCGCGGGGATGAAGAACCGGCCCAGTCCCACCAAAGGCACCAACTTCCTGCTGGTCGGCACCGATGTGCGCCGCGGGCTGACCGCGGCCCAGCGCGACCGGCTGCACCTGGGCGGGGAGCCCTGCGACTGCACCGACACCATGATGCTGGCGCACCTGTCACGGGACGGCCGCCGGGTGAGCGTGGTCGGGCTGCCCCGGGACTCGTACGCGGAGCTGCCGCGTCCCGGCAAGCTGAAGTGGGCCTGGGGGGTGGGCGGTCCGGCGCTCGCCGTCGGCACGGTCGAGAAGATGACCGGGATCAAGGTCGACCACTACGCCGAGTTCGACTTCCGCTCCTTCGTGAAGACCGTCGACGCCATCGGCGGCGTCGACCTCTGCACCGCGCGTCCGCTGCGGGACGCGGCGACCGGGCTGGACCTGCCCGCCGGCACGCTGCGCGCCGACGGCGGAACGGCGCTGCGTTTCGTCCGCTCCGGCCATGTGCCCGGCGGCCCCGACCTGCCGCGGATGCAGAACCAGCAGCGGTTCCTGGCCGCCCTGGTGCGCCGGATCACCGACATCGGGCTGCTGCAGAACCCCGTCAAGCTGGAACAGGTGGCCACGGCCGCGCTGGGCTCGGTGCGCGCGGACCGGCAGACCAAGCCCGACGACCTGATCGCGCTCGCCACCGGGCTGCGGGGCGGCTTCGGAGCGCGCTCGGTGGAGTTCGCGACGGTGCCGGTGGACGCCACGCCGTTCCGGGTGCAGGGAGTGGGGACGACGCTGCGCTGGGACACCAAGGGCGCCAGGCAGGTCTTCGACGCGATCCGCGAGGACCGTCCGCTCACCGGCCCCGACGGCGGGCCCCTGGCCACGCCCAGTCCGCCCGCGCCCGAGCCGGAGCAGGTCGAGGTGCCGCCCGGTTCGATCCGCGTCCAGGTCAACAACGGGACCTCGGTCAACGGCCTGGGGGCGCGGGTGGACAAGGAACTGCGCCGTGCGGGCTTCCGCACCACCGGTACGCCCGGCAACACCGTCCGGCACGACGCGGAGTACACCGTCATCCACTACGACCCGGGCTGGGACCGCTCCGCGGACGCCCTGGCGACGGCTCTGCCCTTCGCGGAGATGCGGCCGGTGGCGGGCCTCGGAAGGGTGCTGCGGGTCATCGTGGGCGCGGACTACGACGGCGTCACGCCGGTACGGGCCGGCGAGCCGGACCCGCCCGCGCCGCCGCCCGCGGAGGTGCCGCCGGCGCGCGGGGACCGCATCCTGTGCGGCTGACGGATCCCGCGCGGCCGGCCGCCGGGGCCGGAGGACGGCCCCGGCGGGTGCCGCGGCGGCGTCAGTCGTCGAAGCCCTCGGCCGCGCGCTTCTCCCGCAGCTCCATGATCGCCCGGCGGCGCGCCAGCCGGTGCGTACGCCGGATCTGGGCCTCCTGCAGACGGCGCCGGTCGCGGTCGGTCTCCGGGAGGATCTGGGGCACCGCACGCGGACTGCCCTCGGCGTCCACGGCGACGAAAACCAGGTAGGCGCTGGCCACCTGGGTGCCCGGGCCGGACTCGTTCCACCGCTCGGCCAGCACGCGCACGCCGACCTCCATGGAGCTGCGCCCGGTCCAGTTGACCTGGGCCTGCACCTTGAGCAGGTCGCCGACCCGCACCGGCTCCAGGAAGGCCATCTCGTCCATGGCGCCGGTCACCGCGGGCCCCTCGGAGTGCCGCCCCGCGACGGCACCCGCGGCATCGTCCACGAGCTTCATGACCACGCCGCCGTGCACGGTGCCCAGCAGGTTCGTGTCGTGGTGGGTCATGATGTGCGCCAGCGTGATCCGCGAGGCGGACGTGGGCTTGGACGGGACAGGGTGCGGGGGCGGCTCCTCGAACATGGCTCCACCCTAAGCCGCACCGGCCCCCTCCCCGTCCGGCACACCTTGCCCGCCGACGAGGCCGGGCGGATGCTGAGAAAGGGGTCGACGTCCCGATGTCCAAGAGGTGATCCACCATGGAGAAGACGTGGACGATCAAGCTGTCGCTGGAGGAGGACGGCAACCGCACCGCCTGCACCGCCTCGCTCACCGGGGACGGCGCCCCGGGTGTCGTGGGCCACGGCTATTCGCGGCGCAATCCGAACGACGAGCCGGACATGCGCATCGGGGAGGACGTGGCCGCCTCGCGGGCCTGCTCCAACCTGGCGCACGAACTGCTGGAGCAGGCCGCGGGGATGATCGAGACCCACACCAACGCCCCGACGCATCTCACCGGCTGAGAACGCCCGAGCACAACGGGTCACCGTACGGCGGCGGTCCTGTGACCTTTGCATCAGCTCTGCTTCAGAAGCGCCACGGAGGCATCGCCCGGCAGATCGAGCGGGCACACTGCCGTACATGAACGCATGGCCCGACGGTTGGTCCGACGACAGGAACCAGCGGCAGCAGCAGGTCTCCGAGCCGCCGCTGCCCCCCGAGCTGTCCCCGCGCCGTGCGGCGGCCGGCTCCGGCAGTGTCCCGCGCCAGCAGGCGTACGGCAGCGGCGCCCCCGGATACGGCGGACCGGGCGGCGGCGGTCACGACGGCTACGGCGGGGGCGGCGGCTCGTACGGCCCGCCCTCCACCGGCGGCCGCACCACTCCGCCCGGCAGCCGCAAGCGGCGGGTCAAGGTCGTCCTGATCGGTCTGGTCGTCGTGGTCGCCGCCTGGTCGATCGGCACCTACTTCTGGGCGGACGGCAAGGTGCGCCGCGAGGTGGACCTCGGGACGGTCATAGACCGCCCGGAGACCGGCGAGGGCACCAACTACCTCATCGTCGGCTCCGACAGCCGTGAGGGCCTGTCCAGCGATCAGAAGAAGCAGCTGCACACCGGCTCCGCCGCGGGCAAGCGCACCGACTCGATGATGATCCTGCACGTCGGCGACAACGGGAACTCGCTGATCTCGCTCCCCCGCGACTCCTATGTCACGATCCCCGAGTTCAAGGGCTCCGAGTCCGGCAAGACCTTCTCCTCGCGCGGCCAGAACAAGCTCAACGCCGCCTACTCGATAGACGGGCCGACGCTGCTGGTGCGGACGGTCGAGTACAACACGGGCCTGCACATCGACCACTACGCGGAGATCGGCTTCGCCGGCTTCGCCAACCTCGTCGACGCGGTCGGGGGTGTCGAGCTGGACATCCCCCGCAACATCGACGACAAGAACTCGGGCCTGCACATCAAGAAGGGCACGCAGACCCTCAACGGCGACGAGGCCCTGGCCTTCGTCCGCCAGCGCTACCAGGAGGCCGAGGGCGACCTGGGCCGCACCAAGAACCAGCAGAAGTTCCTGGCCGCGCTGGCGAGCCAGACGGCCACGCCGGGCACGGTGCTCAACCCCTTCAAGCTCTACCCGACCATGGGCGCGGGCCTGGACACCCTGATCGTCGACAAGGACATGAGCCTGTGGGACCTGGCGTCCATGTTCTGGGCGATGAAGGGCGTCTCCGGCGGTGACGGCGTCTCGATGAACATGCCGACCTCGGGCTCCGTCAGCACCAACGTGGGCAGCGCGCTCAAGTGGGACATGCCGAAGGTCAAGCAGCTGGTCTCGGAGCTGAAGAACGACGACAAGGTCACGGTCAAGCCGAACTCCTGACCCCGTCCGACGGCCGAGGGGCCGGCGGGGCGCGTACACCGCGCCCCGCCGGCCCCTCGGTACCTCTCCGGCTCCCGCCGCCCGCGCGGCCGCCGCGCGGGCCTCACGGGGTGGAGGCGCCCAGGCGGTCGATCGAGTGGTTCGCCACGTAGTCGGCCATGGTGTCGTTGCGCATGGCCTCCCACAGCTGCTCGCTGCCGTTCTCGTCGAGCAGCACCACCGACTGGCCCTTGATCATGTCGAGCCCGCCGACCGGGGCGTTCATGAAGACCATGTCGCCCGAGCGCACCCCGCGCATGCTCCACATCAGGTCGCGCAGATCGCCGTCGGAGAGCCGGTCGTCGACGCTGACCACGCCGGTGACGCGGTCCAGCAGCTCCTTGGCCTTCAGCGGGTTGGCCATGGAGTCCTTGGTCAGCGTCTTGGCGATCACCGCCCGCAGGAAGGCCTGCTGGCGGTGGGTCCGGTCCAGGTCGCCGCGCGGCAGGTTGTAGCGCTCGCGGACGTACTTCAGGGCCTCCTCGCCGTTCATGTGCTTCCCGGCCAGGTCCACGCCGCCGATGTCGTCCGTGAGGGTCTTGAAGCCGCTCCAGTCGATGACGGCGAGATGGTCGACCTTGACGTCGGTGAGCCGCTGCACGGTGTCGATCAGCAGCGGCGGACCGCCCCACGAGAACGCGGCGTTGAGCTTCGCCTTGCCGTTCCCCGGGATCGAGACCCAGCTGTCACGGGGCAGGGAGACCACGTACGCGTGCCGGTGGTCGGCCGGCAGGTGCACCAGCATCATCGTGTCGCTGCGCTGCGCGCCGCGCTTCCACTCCGGGGCCTTGGCGTCCCTGCCGGTGGTCGGCAGATCGGAGCGCGCGTCCACACCGACCAGAAGGAACGTTTCACCACCCTTGGCGGCCCGGGGCTGCTCGCTCTCGGGCACGTTCGTCGGGAAGACGTTGGGGATGCGGTCCACCTTGCCGGTGTAGTGGTCCACCGCCCACCACATCGTTCCGGCCACTCCCAGGACCCCCAGCACCAGCAGGGTCAGTGCGCCCAGCAGCACCCGGCGCGTACGGCTGCGCCTGCGGCGCCGGCTCCCGGCCGCCTCCTCCGCTGCCGGTTCGGCGGCTGTTCCCGGTACCGCCGTCTCCTCGTGACCGATCGGATCCGTCGTTCTCATCGTCCACCCCCACCCTGTGCACCCGCTCCCCACGCGTGCGTAGGGGGCATTGTGGCGCCTGGGGCACCGTCATGGCCATGCCCGGGCCCCACCGGACGCCACGGGCCGGCGGAGCCCCCGGCCCGCCCGCGACTATGCTCGGCAGCGCAATCCGGCCACGACCTGGGAGGACCCTTCACATGGCGCTCAAGCTCACCGTGATCGGCACGGGCTACCTCGGTGCCACACACGCCGCGGCGATGGCAGAGCTGGGCTTCGAGGTGCTGGGCCTGGACATCGATCCCGGCAAGATCGAGACTCTCGCGGCGGGCCGGGTGCCCATGTACGAGCCGGGCCTGGAGGAACTCCTGGGCCGCCATGTCGCCGGCCTGCCCGGCTCCACCGGTCGGCTGCGCTTCACCACCTCCTGGGAGGAGGTGGCCGCCTTCGGCGACATCCACTTCGTCTGTGTGAACACGCCGCAGAAGCACGGCGAGTACGCCTGCGACATGAGCTACGTGGACAGCGCCTTCGAGTTGCTCGCCCCGCACCTGGAGCGCCCCGCGCTGGTCGTCGGCAAGTCGACCGTGCCGGTCGGCAGCGCGGCCCGGCTGGCGGCGCGCCTGGCCGAGCTGGCCCCCGCCGGGGACCGGGCCGAGCTGGCGTGGAACCCCGAGTTCCTGCGCGAGGGCTTCGCGGTCGAGGACACCCTCCACCCGGACCGGATCGTGGTCGGCGTCGCCTCCGAGCACGCCGAGAAGCTGCTGCGCGAGGTCTACGCGACGCCCGTCGGCGAGGGCACGCCCTTCGTCGTCGCGGACTACCCGACCGCCGAACTGGTGAAGACGGCCGCCAACGCCTTCCTGGCCACCAAGATCTCCTTCATCAACGCCATGGCCGAGGTCAGCGAGGCGGCCGGCGGGGACGTCGTGAAGCTCGCGGAGGCCATCGGCCACGACGAGCGGATCGGCAGGAAGTTCCTGCGGGCCGGCATCGGCTTCGGCGGCGGCTGCCTGCCCAAGGACATCCGCGCCTTCATGGCCCGCGCCGGCGAACTCGGCGCGGACCAGGCGCTGACGTTCCTGCGCGAGGTCGACTCCATCAACATGCGCCGCCGCGGCCACATGGTCGAGCTCGCCCGCGAGGCCTGCGGCGGCAGCGGCTTCCTCGGCAAGCGGATCGCGGTGCTGGGCGCGGCGTTCAAGCCGGACTCCGACGACGTACGGGACTCCCCCGCGCTCAACGTCGCCGGGCAGATCCACCTCCAGGGCGGCCAGGTCACCGTCTACGACCCCAAGGCGATGGACAACGCCCGGCGGCTCTTCCCGACCCTCGGGTACGCCTCCAGCGCGCTGGAGGCGGTCCGCGGGGCCGAGGTCGTGCTGCACCTCACCGAGTGGCGCGAGTTCCGCGAGCTCGACCCCGCGGTGCTCGGGGCCGTGGCCGGGCAGCGGCACGTCATCGACGGGCGCAACGCGCTGGATCCCGCGGTGTGGCGTGAGGCGGGGTGGACGTTCCGGGCGATGGGGCGGCCCAACGCGTAGCCCTTCGGGGTGGCCGGTGGTTGTGTGCGGCGCCGCTGTGGTTTCGGTTGGGGGTTTCCCCGCCCGCCCTCCCGATTGCCCGGCGCGGTCAGGCACCGCCTCGCGCGTGTGTGGGTGGGCCGGGTGCGGGGCCTCCGGGGCTGGGCATTCTGGACGCATATTTACGTGCGTGGCGGGCACCTGCTCTTCTCACCCCGGGTGCCGCACACAAATACGCCCAGTGTCCAGAACACCCACCCCTACGACCCCGCCCCCTCCCTCTCGTAGCGCGCCTGATCCCCGGAGGGTGGGTACAGAAGGCGGTCCGGGGGCGCCGCGCATGCCTCCTGAACCCCACCGGGTCAGGCCCCCCACGAGGGCACCGCCCAGCGGTAGCTCGGGGACGCAGGGGGCGAGCAAGCGGTCCGGGGTGACCCCGATTGCCTAACTGAACCCCCCACCGGCCGTCGTGCGCCCACACGACCGGAGGGGGTGTGGCGGGGTGCTCCTCCTGGCCGAAGGCTGGGGGAGACGAGCGGCGGACCCGGGTGCCGAATGATGTGGGGGTAAACCGCGAGCGCTGGTGGGGGTACCCCCGGCCGGAGGCTGGGGGAGTGCGCCGGCGCGGCACCGACCCCACGCCAACAGAGCGCAGGCCCGCACCGACCGCGCCGGATGGGGGTCCCCCCGGCCGAAGGCTGGGGGAGGGAGGGCGGGCGGGGAAACCCCCCACATCAACCACAACGCACCCGCACACGACAACGGCCCCGGGCGCGCAGCGCACCCCCGGGACCGCCGCGCGCCCCGCGCGCTAGTGGACGTCGCCCATGAGCCGGATGACCCGCTTGCGGTACACGATGAAGGCCGCGCCGGCGGCAAGCGCCACGAAGCCCTGGACCGCGAAAGAGGTCTCCGACAGGAAGCCGTCGCCGATGACCAGCTGGAGGATGGCCGCCACGCAGTCGCCCGCCGTCACGGCGAGGAACCACAGGCCCATCATCTGGCTGGCGTACTTGGCCGGGGCCAGCTTGGTGGTGACCGAGAGGCCCACCGGGGACAGGCACAGCTCGGCGGTGGTCTGGATGAGGTAGACCACGGCCAGCCACAGCGGGGTGACCTTGACGTCGCCCGAGGCGGCGGCCTGGGCCAGCATCATCACGACGAAGGAGGCGCCGATGCCGATCAGGCCGTACGCGAACTTCACCGTCGTGCTCGGGTTCTTCCGGCCCAGCTTCATCCACAGCGCGGCGAAGACCGGGGCCAGGGCCATCACGAAGAGCGGGTTCAGCGACTGGAACCAGCTCTCCGGGAAGTCGAAGCCCCACAGCTTGGACGAGGTGTGCTCGGAGGCGAAGACCGTCAGGGTCGAGCCGGACTGGTCGTAGATCATCCAGAAGAGGGCGGCCACGACGAAGAACCAGATGTAGCCGGTGACCTTGGTCTTCTCGTCCGAGCTGAGCTCGTTGTCACGCCGGATGCGCCAGAAGTAGTACGTCGGCAGCGCCAAGCCCAGCAGGGAGAGCGGCCACAGCACCCAGTTGATCGTGAAGTGCCCGGTGAAGGTGACCACGCCGTAGAAGACGACGGCGGCGGCCAGCCACAGCAGGGCCTTCTTCAGCAGGCCGGCGCGCTCGGCGGCGTCCAGCGGGGTGGGGACCACGCTGGAGACCGGCGCCAGGTTCTTGGTGCCGATCAGGAACTGGGCCAGGCCCAGAGCCATGCCGACACCGGCGAGGGCGAAGCCCAGGTGCCAGTCGACCTGCTGGCCGACGGTGCCGATGACCAGCGGGGCGAGGAAGGCACCGAGGTTGATGCCGATGTAGAAGATCGTGAAGCCGCCGTCACGGCGCGGGTCGTTCCGGTCCGGGTAGAGCTGGCCCACCATCGTGGAGATGTTGGACTTCAGCAGGCCGGAGCCCACGGCGATGAAGACCAGGCCGACGAAGAAGGAGGCCTTCACCGGCACGGCCAGCAGGAAGTGGCCGATCATGATGATCGCGCCGCCGATGGCGACCGTACGGCGGGGACCCCACAGGCGGTCGGCGAACCAGCCGCCCGGCATCGCCAGCAGGTACACCGTGGCGGTGTACACGCTGTAGATCGCGCCGGCGGTGGCGGCCTTCATGCCGAGGCCGCCGTCCGAGACCGAGGCCGTCAGGTAGAGGACGAGCAGCGCCCTCATGCCGTAGTAGCTGAAGCGCTCCCACGTCTCGGTCAAGAAGAGAGTGGCCAGGCCGCGGGGGTGGCCGAGGAAGTTCCTGCCGCTGGATCCGGAATCCGGCGCGGCGAGGCCCTCAGTCAGGCTGGACGCCATGGGTTTTCCTTGCTGCTCGGGACGCGCTGCGAGAGCGGTGCGCGCCCGGGTGGGGGGTGACCGGCACCGGGGCGCGCGAGGGCGCACCGGGATCCACGGCCGACGCCTTCACAGGCGCGGCCCCGGTCGACAGGTCGTTGACTGAATGCTGGTGGGGACCAGCCCCGTCACAGAAGGGTCCTTCGACGTGTGGCACGCGCCGAAGGTCCCGATGGCTGTTACGGGCATTTGGTTACCTTATGGCAGCACTACATGTGCTATATGGGACGACTTGAGATGTACCTCACAAGCACTGCGGCCCGCCCGGCGTGCGGTTTCTCGCGGCGGACTACCATCAGCCCATGACCCGCGTACTGCTCGCCGAGGACGACGCATCCATCTCGGAACCGCTCGCACGCGCGCTGCGCCGCGAAGGGTACGAGGTCGAGGTGCGCGAGGACGGACCCGCGGCGCTCGAAGCCGCCCTGCTCGGCTCCTTCGATCTTCTGGTGCTCGACCTGGGGCTGCCCGGAATGGACGGGCTCGAGGTGTGCAGAAGGCTGCGCACCGAGGGCCATGGCTTCCCGGTGCTGGTGCTGACCGCCCGCGCCGACGAAGTGGACACCGTGGTCGGCCTGGACGCCGGCGCCGACGACTATGTGACCAAGCCGTTCCGGCTGGCCGAGCTGCTGGCCCGGGTGCGGGCGCTGCTGCGGCGCGGCACGGTCGAGGCCCAGCAGCCCTCCACCCAGGGCGTGCGGATCGACGTGGAGTCGCACCGCGCGTGGATGGGGGACGAGGAGCTCCAGCTCACCGCGAAGGAGTTCGACCTCCTGCGGGTGCTGGTGCGCGACGCCGGCCGGGTGGTCACCCGCGAGCAGCTGATGCGCGAGGTGTGGGACACCACCTGGTGGTCCTCCACCAAGACGCTGGACATGCACATCTCGTGGCTGCGCAAGAAACTCGGCGACGACGCGGCGGCCCCGCGCTACATCTCCACGGTGCGCGGCGTCGGCTTCCGGTTCGAGAAGAACTAGGAAGAGCGGGCACGCCGTCGGGCCGCGCGGTCTGACACGCTTCACTCATGCGCCGCCGTCTCATCCAGTCCACGCTCGCCGTGGTGCTCGTCGTCATCGCCGTCTTCGGTGTCTCCCTCGTCCTGGTGGAGGCCCGGACGATCGAGAACAGCGCCAGGGAGAGCGTGGACTCCGAGGCGGTACGGCTGGTCGGCATCGTCGAGAGCAGGATGATCGGCGAGGAGCGGATCAGCCGCGAGGTGCTGGCCCAGCAGATCGCCCAAGGGCGCTACGCGCTGGTGCGGATCCCGGGAGCGGAGCCGATCAGCATCGGCACCAAGCCCACGGGCGAGGTGATCTCCGCCCGGCAGACGGGCGAGCACGGCGAGACGGTCACCGTCGAGGAGTCCCGCAGCAAGGTCAGCCGGGAGATCGGCCGCACCCTGCTGATCATCCTCGCGGTGGCGCTGCTGGCGGTGCTGGCCGCCGTGATCCTCGCGGTGCGCCAGGCGCGCCGGCTCGGCAGTCCGCTGACCGATCTGGCGGAGACCGCGGAACGGCTCGGCTCCGGCGACCCGCGGCCCCGGCACCGCCGCTACGGAGTGCCGGAGCTGGACCGGGTCGCCGACGTGCTGGACCGCAGCGCCGAGCGGATCGCCCGGATGCTGACCGCCGAGCGGCGCCTGGCGGCGGACGCCTCCCACCAGCTGCGGACGCCGCTGACGGCGCTGTCGATGCGGCTGGAGGAGATCATCGCCACGGCCGAGGACCAGGAGGCGGTCAAGGAGGAGGCGACGATCGCCCTGGGGCAGGTGGAGCGGCTCACGGACGTCGTGCAGCGGCTGCTGACCAACGCGCGGGACCCGCGTACCGGCTCGGCGGTCGTCTTCGACATCGACGACGTGATCAAGCAGCAGGTGGAGGAGTGGCGTCCGGCGTACCGCAGCGCCGGCCGGGCCATCACCTCTTCGGGCAAGAAGCGGCTGCGCGCCGTCGGCACCCCGGGGGCGGTCGCCCAGGTGCTGGCGTCGCTGATCGAGAACGGGCTGATGCACGGCTCCGGCACGGTCGCGATCTCCACCCGGGTCACCGGCACGCAGGTGGTGGTCGAGGTCACCGACGAGGGCCAGGGGGTGCCGCCGGAGCTGGGCGCGCGGGTCTTCGAGCGCACGGTCAGCGGCCGCAACTCCACCGGCATCGGCCTCGCGGTCGCGCGCGACCTGGCGGAGGCCGACGGCGGACGCCTGGAGCTGCTGCAGCAGCGGCCACCGGTCTTCGCGCTCTTCCTGGCCCGCGAGGACCAAGGCCGCGGCAAGGGCGCCGCCAAGCGCGGGTAGGCCCCGCGGGTGCGGCGCGGGTCAGCGCACCCGGCCGGCGGAGGAGTGCGTACCGCCCGTCCCGGTATGGGCGCCGGAGGACTTGTTCTCCTTCGCGACCAGGAACGATTCCGCCTGCTGCACCGTCTCGCGGACGGGCAGCGCCTTGAACACCCAGGTGCGGTAGGACCAGAAGCGGAACAGGGTCGCCACGCCGATGCCGAGGAACTTGAAGACGTTGCTCTGCAGCGGGCTGTCCCAGCCGAAGCCGTAGGTGGCCGCGTAGAGCACCCCGTTCTCGATCACCAGGCCCACCGCGCTGAACACCAGGAAGAGGGTCAGCTCGCGGGTACGGCCGGACTTGTCCCGGTCGCGGTAGGTGAAGTAGCGGAACCCCACGTAGTTGAAGGCGATCGCGACGACGGTCGCGATGATGCTCGCCCGCACCACCTGCAGGTCGGTGACGTGCCGGACGAGGTTGAAGACCCCGATGTTGACCAGGACCCCCGCCCCGCCGACCGCCCCGAACTTGGCGGCCTCGCGGGCCATCGCCGTCAGCCGGTTCCGCATCCCCGCTCGGGTGGTGGACCCGGTCGCACCGTCCATGTGATCGTTCGGCCCCGTCTGTGACTGGTCAGTGACCTTCATGCTAACCGCGGCCCCTCCGGGAGGGCGGTCGGTGCGTCATTCATGCCCGGATATCCTGGTGACTGTGACATTCCCGGTAGTCGGCATGATCGGTGGCGGCCAGCTCGCCCGTATGACCCACGAGGCGGGCATCCCCCTCGGCATCAGATTCAAGCTGCTCAGCGACACACCCGTGGACTCCGCGGCCCTGGTCGCCGGAGAGGTCGTGGTGGGTGACTACCGCGACCTCGACACGCTGCGCTCGTTCGCCGCCGGCTGCGATGTGATCACCTTCGACCACGAGCACGTGCCCACCGAGCACCTGCGCGCCCTGGAGGCCGACGGCATCGCCGTGCGCCCGGGGCCCGACGCGCTGGTGCACGCGCAGGACAAGGGCGTGATGCGGGCGAGGCTCGACTCCATCGGCGTGCCCTGCCCGCGGCACCGCATCGTCTCCGACCCGGCCGACGTCACGCGCTTCGCCGAGGAGGGCGCCGGGTATCCGGTCGTGCTCAAGACGGTGCGCGGCGGCTACGACGGCAAGGGCGTGTGGGTCGTCCGCGACGAGGCGGGCGCCGCCGAGCCCTTCAGGGCGGGCGTGCCGGTGCTGGCCGAGGAGAAGGTCGACTTCGTACGGGAGCTGGCGGCCAACGTCGTGCGCTCCCCGCACGGCCAGGCGGTCGCCTACCCGGTGGTGGAGTCCATCCAGGTCGACGGCGTGTGCGACACCGTGATCGCGCCCGCGCCCGACCTGCCCGAGGCCCGGTCGGTGGAGGCCCAGCGGCTCGCGCTGACCATCGCCAAGGAGCTCGGCGTCGTCGGGCACCTGGCGGTCGAGCTCTTCGAGACCCGGGACGGCCGGATCCTCGTCAACGAGCTGGCCATGCGCCCGCACAACAGCGGCCACTGGACCCAGGACGGCGCCATAACCTCGCAGTTCGCCAACCACCTGCGCGCGGTCCTCGACCTGCCGCTCGGCGACCCGCGCCCCCGCCAGCCGTGGACGGTCATGGCGAACGTGCTCGGCGGCGACTACCCCGACATGTACGCCGCGTACCTGCACTGCATGGCGCGGGACCCGCAGCTGAAGATCCACATGTACGGCAAGGACGTGAAGCCCGGCCGGAAGGTCGGCCATGTCAACACCTACGGCGACGACCTGGCCGAGGTGCGCGAGCGCGCCCGCCACGCCGCCGACTATCTGCGAGGGACGATCCAAGAGTGAGCACTCCCGCTGGGCCGCTGGTCGGCATCGTGATGGGTTCCGACTCCGACTGGCCGGTCATGGAGGCCGCGGCCCAGGCGCTGGACGAGTTCGAGGTGCCCTACGAGGTCGACGTCGTCTCCGCGCACCGGATGCCGCGCGAGATGGTCGCGTACGGCGAGCAGGCGGCCGAGCGCGGCCTGAAGGCGATCATCGCGGGCGCGGGCGGCGCCGCGCACCTGCCCGGGATGCTGGCGTCCGTGACGCCGCTGCCGGTGATCGGCGTTCCCGTGCCGCTGAAGTACCTGGACGGCATGGACTCCCTGCTGTCCATCGTGCAGATGCCCGCCGGCGTCCCCGTCGCCACGGTCTCCGTGGCCGGCGCGCGCAACGCGGGCCTGCTGGCGGTGCGCATGCTCGCCGCGCACGACGCCGAACTGCTCGAGCGCATGCGGCACTTCCAGGACGAGCTGAACCAGCAGGCCACCGAGAAGGGCAAGCGCCTGCGGGCCAAGGTGGAGGGATCGGCCGGCTTCGGTTTCGGAGGGAAGAAGTAGTCCATGGACCTGCTCGCGCGCGCACAGGAGCTGCTCACCGCCCACCCCGTGGTGGACGGCCACAACGACCTCCCCTGGCGGCTGCGCGAGCAGGTCCGCTACGACCTGGACCGGCGTGACATCGCCGGCGACCAGTCCGCCCACCTGCACACCGACATCCCCCGGCTGCGGGCGGGCGGCGTCGGGGCGCAGTTCTGGTCGGTGTACGTCCGCAGCGACCTCGTCGGAGGCGACGCGGTCGTCGCCGTGCTGGAACAGATCGACTGCGTACGGCGCCTGGTCGACCGTCACCCGGACGCCCTGCGGCTCGCGGTGACCGCGGACGACATGGAGGCCGCCCGCGCCGAGGGCCGCATCGCCTCCCTGATGGGCGCCGAGGGCGGCCACAGCATCGCCAACTCCCTCGGGGTGCTGCGGATGCTGTACACGCTGGGCGTGCGCTACATGACGCTCACCCACAACGACACCATCGACTGGGCCGACTCCGCCACCGACGAGGCCCGGCACGGCGGTCTGACCGTCTTCGGCGAGGAGGTCGTGCGCGAGATGAACCGCCTCGGCATGCTCGTCGACCTCTCCCATGTCGCCCCCGACACCATGCGCGCGGCCCTGCGGGTCAGCGAGGCCCCGGTGATCTTCTCGCACTCGTCCTCGCGCGCCGTCTGCGACCACGTCCGCAACATCCCGGACGACGTCCTGGAGCAGCTGCCCCGCAACGGCGGGGTCGCCATGGCCACCTTCGTGCCGCAGTTCATCCTCCCGGCGGCCGCCGAGTGGATCGTCGGGGCGAACGAGAACATGAAGGCCCACGGCCTCCACCCGCTCGACCAGTCCACCGAGGCCCAGGCCGTCCAGGAGGCCTACGAGGCCGGCCGGCCGCGGCCGATCGCGGACATCGGCACCGTCGCCGACCACCTCGACCACATGCGCGAGGTCGCCGGCGTCGACCATCTCGGGCTCGGCGGCGACTACGACGGTGTGCTGCACCTCCCCGAGGGCCTCGGCGACGTCTCCGGCTATCCGCGGCTGTTCGCCGAACTCCTGCGCCGCGGCTGGTCCGAGGACGACCTCGCGAAGCTGGCGTGGCGCAACGCGGTCCGGGTGCTGCGCGACGCTGAGTCCATGGCGGCGGGGCTGCGGGGCAAGCGCGGACCGTCGAACGCCTCGATCGAGGAGCTGGACGGCCAGGCCTAGAGCCTGTCGTCGCCGCCCGCCCGCCGCTCCTCGGGCTCGGGGAGCCGCCAGCGGAAGGGGAAGAGTTCCCGTTCCCACCCGGGTGTCCGGGCGGGCCCGGCCGCGGCGGCCGGCTCGCGCAGGAGGCAGCGGTGGCGCAGCAGTTCACGGCGCTCGGCCCCCGTCAGCGGCGGGCCGGGGTCTCCGGGGGCGTCGGGCTCGTCGATGTCGCCGCGCGCCGCCGCGTTCAGGCGCAGGGAGTCCGGGGTGCGGTAGTCGAGGCGGAAGTCCGTTCTCCACTGGGAGTTGTGGCCCCAGCCCTGCGAGAGGTCGACCGTGGGGCGGTGGCGGCGCAGATACGTCCAGTACAGCGGGGAGCGGTCGGCGATACCGCGCCGGGCGTGCCCGGCCCCGGCGCGGACGCGCACCCCGGCGCGGCCGAAGAGCAGCCGGCCGAGCATCAGGCCGGGCCACACGACCCCGGTGACCTCGATCGGCGCCCAGGGGTCGGCCGTCTGCTCCACCTCGACGATCTCGTGGAGAAAGGGGTCGAAGGCGGTATCGCCGTCGAACGGTGTCATGCCGAGCCCGGTGAACAGTTCGAGGTACTGGGCCCGGGAGACCCGGGGCCACCACAAAGTCCCGTCCGGCTCGTCGTCGGCCGCGGGCTGGAAGGCCAGCAGCAGCAGGTCGCTGACCCGGCTGAGGGCGTACAGCTCCTTCAGGGGGTCCCGCCACGCGCCGACCGGCCCTTCGTCCTCCCACCACGGTTCGTCGCGGGACACGACGCCGAGCAGCGGGCGGTAGTCGTCCCGGACCCGCTCGAGCCAGGGGACGACCACCGCCGTGTGGGCGTCCGGTCCCTCGTGGTCGCGCAGCGCCTCGAAGAGCCGTCTGCCGTCGGGCCGTTCGGCGTCGGTGTCCTCCCCGTCCATGCCCGCAGCGTAGCGGGGGTCAGCGCCGCAGGCGGCTCCACGGGGTGAAGGTGAAGACCGCGCCACCGAGCAGCAGGATCGTGCCGGCGACGAGGGCGAGGGCCCGGAGCGAGGCCCGGTCGGAGGAGCCGGTGTCGGCGAGGCCGCCGGAGGTGGTGGTCGTGCCGCCGGACGTGCCGCCCGATCCTCCGGAGCCGCCGGTGATGCCGCCCTCCTGCCCGGTGACGTCGAGGGCCAGGGAGACCCCGGGGTCCTCGGTCGGGGTGCAGGTCGTGGTCGTGCCGAGGGCCTCGACGGTCAGGACGCCCGGGGTGAGTGTGGCGCGGCCGTCGTGGGCGGGTGTGTAGGTGCCGGTGAGGTCGGGGATCTCGATCGGGTCGCCCGCCTTGATGGCCTCCTTGTTGGCGGGGCCCTCGACGGCGACCTCGCCCTGGTCCGCGCCGCCGACCACGACCTTCATGGACGGCTTGACGGAGTCGGCGGGTATGTCGGCGGGGCTGTCCATCACGGATTTCCCGAAGCGGACGGTCAGGTCGTAGGCGCCGCCGTTCTCCTCGGCGTCGATCCGCACGGGCGAGACCGCGCTCTTGTCGCCGATGGGGGTCTTGCAGGCGTAGGAGACGTCGACCTCCTCGCCGGTGTGGGAGGTGCCTCCGGTGGACGTGCCGCTGGGGGTGGTGCTCGGGGTCGTCGTGGGTGTGGCGCTCGGCGTGCCGCTGGGGGTGCTGCTCGGCGTGGTCGTCGGGGTCGTCGTCGGGGTGGTCGTGCCGCCGCCGTCCTCGGTCACCTTGATCGTCACGGCGACCGGGACATCGCCCGTGGGGACGCACGTGGTGTCCGTGGAGAAGGCGTTGATCTTGTAGTCGCCGGGGGTGAGCGTGATGTCGCCGGGTGCCGTGAGCTTCAGGGTTCCCTTCATGTCGGAGAGCTTCATCTCGCTGTTCTTGGGGATCGCCGGGTTCTCGCGCGGCCCCTCGACGGCGAGGGAGCCGCTCTGGGCGCCGGCCACGGTGATCTCGCCGGAGGGCTTGACGCTGTTCTCCGGGAGGTCGATGAGGTCGGGGTTCTTCGACGCGGCCTGGGTGAACTTCCAGACCACCTCGACCTCGTCGCCGACCTCGGCCGTGGCGGGCGCGGTGACGTCGGCCTTGGTGGTGCCGTTCACCTTGGGCAGGCCGGACGCGGCGGGTGGGGTGCACTCGGTGGCGTAGGAGACCTCGGCGGCCGCCGCCGGGAACGCCGCGGCGAGGACGCCCGCACCGCTGAGCATCAGGGCGAGACCGAGGGCGGTGGCGGCCCGGGATCGTCGGTTGGTCACGTGCGGTTCCTTTCGTGGCGGTGGGCGGTGCCGTCCGCCCACGGGGTGCCCTCAGCGGTGCGGTGCTGCGGCTGGTGGTCGTGGCTGAACCACGGCAGGGCGGGCGGCGGGCCGGGGGGCGGCCCCAGCGGTCCGGGGGCGCGCGGACGGACCCGGTCGACGACGGCCATGCCGAGGCGGAAGAGCGCGGCCGGCACGACCACGCAGAGGAGGACCCAGAAGAGCGTGACGCCCCAGGGGCGGGAGACGTCCCAGGGCTCGGTGACCAGCACCTTGCCCGCGTACTCGAGGGTCACGGTGTAGTCGCCGTGGGCGCCGGCCGCCAGCTGCACGGGCAGTTCGACCCGGGCCTTCGCGCCCGGCCGCACGGTCCCCTGCCAGGCGCGGTCCTCCCACTGGGGGGCGAAGAGCCCGTGCGAGGTGCCCACCCGGAAGGCCGGGTCCTGCACCGGGCCCGAGCCGAGGTTGCCGACGGTGAGCACCAGCCGCCGGCCGGGCGGGGCGCCGAACCAGGTGAGCAGGCCGCCGGAGCCGTCGAGGCGGGCGCTGAGCACGGAGAGCCGGCCGCCCGTCGGCTCGGGCAGCGGCGCGGTCGGATGGCCGGCGACGACGAAGGGCGCGTCCACCACCGCCCGCTCACCGGTGACGGTGGCGACGTGGACGACGCAGGGACAGGGCTTGGGGGGCTCGGCGACCGGCATCGCGCGGCGGAAGGCGCCGCGGGCGTCGGTGGTGACGGCCCGCCCGTGGGCGTTCGCGCAGGAGTTGGTGCCGCCGATCGCGTTCTGGCCGCAGAGCAGCAGCGTGAGCAGGGTGTTCGGCCGCCAGCCCGTGCCCCGTACGGTGATGTCGCCGCCGGTGCCCGCCTGTTCGGGGCTCACCGTCACCGCCGGGCCGGGCGCCCCCGCCGCGCCGGGGGCGGGCAGCACGAGCAGCGGGAGGAGACAGAGGGCGGCCGCGAGAAGCCGGTGGATGCGCCGTCGCATGGGCCTCACGCCGTCCTGCCGCCGAGGCTCGCCCCGGTGGTGCCGGGGCCGTCCGGTCCGCCGCCCGCGCGGGCCGAAAGGTCGGTGCCCCCGGTCTCGTACGGCTCGTCCGCCGCCGGGTCCGGGTCCGGGTGCGCTGACCGGCGCCGGGCGCGGATCCGTACCAGCCGGAACAGCAGACCCCCGAGGAGCGCGAGGGCGAGGCCCACGGCCGCCCAGGGCACCACGAGGTACGAGGCGCTGCCGGTCTCGTCGACGTCGCCTCCCGCCGCCGTGACGCGCAGCCGTACGGTCACCCGGTCGAACCGCGGGGCGCCCGCCCAGCGTTCGGTCAGTTCCACGCGCTGGCCGGGGAGGAGTTCCAGGGGCAGGGTGCGGGCCCGGCGGTCCAGGAGCGTGCGGCCGAACAGGCCCTCGGCGGTGACGGCGAGCCGGGGGGTGAGCGAGACGTTGCCGCGGTTCACGAGGGTGTAGCGGATGGTGGCGTCGCTGTCGCCGATGCCGGGGAAGAGCGGCGTGCCGTGGCCGACGCTGACGCTCTCCACGGACAGGGCGCCGAGGGCTTGCCCGTTGACGCGCAGGTAGACGCGGGCCCCGACGGCCCTGCGGACGCTCATCCGTACGTCGCCGGAGGCGGTGTCGGCCCGGGTGTCCAGGGCGACGATGGCGCCCGGGTGGTCGCCGGGCGAGGCGTCTGCGGGCACGGTGACGGTGAACGGGATGTCGGCCCGCGTGCGGGCGGGGATGGTGATGCTGCTCCTGGCCAGTCGTACCCAGGAGCCGACGTCGGTGTTCCTCTCGTCGGCGCCGCGTACGGCGAAGCCGCCGTCCCGCGGGGTGTTGTAGGCGTCGGCGCCGTAGAGCCGGAAGGTCATCGGCTCACCGGAGAGGTTGGAGACGGACACCTTGTCCCGGAGCGTGGCGCCGGGATCGGCCTCGAGGGTGAAGAAGGGGCGCTCCTGGGCGGTGGGGCTGCGGTCCTTGGCGCCGGCGGCGGGGGCCGGGAAGACCGACCAGCGGCCGTTGTCGGCGGCGAGGGCGGCGGGCGCGGTCGCCGCGCCGAGGCCGAGGAGGGCGAGAAGAACGAGGAGGACGAGGGGGATGGCGGGGATGGCGGGGGCGGCGGGGAGCGCGCCGCGTGCCCTGGCTCCGGCCCTGGCTCTGGTCATGGTCGCGCTCCCTCGCGGTCCGGTGGTGGGCCGGTCACTGCGGCCGGCCCACCCGAGCTATCTGACTGTGCGTCAGGTAAGCGTGAGGGTCAAGACTCCGGAGTAGCTTCCCGTGGCGGAGTACGCGGGCACGTCCAGCGACAGCCCGGCGTCCACGGTGAACTCACCGCCGGTGAGCGTCCCGTCCGGCGCCGAGGCCAGCGTCGCCCCCGCGCCGCCCACGGTCCCGGCCGAGCCGGCCGCGCAGGTGCTGGGGCTGCCGGACGCCGCGACGCACGCCGGGCTCCAGCTGAGCCGGTCGGCGCCGATGAGCGCGCCGCCGGGCCCCTTGAAGTCGGTGACCTTGCCGGTGAGCGACCAGCCCGTGCTCCCGCCGCGGAAGTCCTTGACGGTCACGGTCTGCAGCGCCCCCGTGGAGGGGCCGCCCTCGCCGAAGTCCACCGGCGTCATCGCGACGGTGTCCCCCGCCTGGGTCATCGACAGGGTGCCCGCCTTCACGGAGGTGTTGAGCTTCTGGCTGCCGGGAGGCGGCGGGGTGTTGTCGATGACGGTGTAGGCCACCGGCCCGGCGGCGGTGGACGGGTCGTACGCGGCGCCCTCGAAGGCGACGATGCCGGTGGTGTCGAGGTCACTGACGGCCAGCGTCACGCTGAACGCACCGGAGCCGTCGGCGGTGGCGGAGGTGAACTCGCCGGTGGCGCCGGCGCCCTGGACGCCCGCGACGGTCACCGCGGCACCGGCGGTGAACCCCGTGCCCGTGACCGTGACGCTCGCGCCGATGACGCCGGAGGAGGAACCCAGCGCGATGTGGCGGCCGTTGGGGGCGGTCGCGGTGATCGTCTCGGCGACGGGGGCGGGCGGGCTGTTCACGGTGCAGGGGGTGTCGGCCGAGATGCCGTAGTCGGAGTGGACGTTGTAGTCGCCCGGGGTGAGGGTGATCTGGCCGGGCGCGGTGACCGTGAAGGTTCCGGTGATGGTGAAGTCCGGGAAGTCGGCGCCGGCCGGGATCACCGGATTCTCCTTGGGGCCGACGAGGGTGAGCAGCTGGTTCTGCGCGCCGCCGAGCTGCACCTTGACCGTCGGGGTGATCTGGTCCTCGGGGATGGGGAGGTTGAAGCTGCTCGTGTTGGCCATGGGGCCGTCGAGCACATAGGTGACGGTGACGGTGTCGCCGACCTGCGGGGTCGTGTCGCTCACCGAGATGTCGGCGACGGTCGGGCCGTCGAACGGCGGGATGCCGGAGATGCCGGGCGGGATGCAGTGCACCTGGAAGGTGGAGGTCGCCGCGGCGGCGGGTCCGGCCAGGAGGGTCCCGCCGCCGAAGGCGAGTGCGAGCACCCCCAGGACCGCGGCGGACCTCCGTCTCCATAAGGTGCCTCTTCGAGGGATGGCGATCATTTTGCACCTCTTGATCACGTTTCTGGTACAGAGTCCCTTTCTGTACCGACGACGGTCATTGACGTCCTGCGATCAAGAGAAGTCAATGCGAAAGCCTGACCGAATTTGACGGATCGTCAGATTCGGCGCCCCGGACGGCGGGTCAGCCAGAGGATGCCGCCGGCCCCGAGGAGGAGCACCGTGCCGCCGAGCGTGCCCAGCGCGACGGCGCCGTCCTCGGGGCCGGTCTGCGGGAGGGACTCCCCGCCGCCGGAGGCGCCCGAACCGCCGGAGGAGGAACCGCCGGAGGAGGAACCGCCGCCGGAACCGGCCGCCGCCGCGACGTCCAGGGTCAGCGAGGGCCCCGGGCTGTTGCCGGGGGTGCAGGTCGTCGTCGTGCCGAGGGCCTTGATGGTGAGCACCCCCGCCGTGAAGGTGACCTTGCCGCTCTTCCTCGGGACGTATGTACCGGTCAAGTCGTTGATCTTGATAGGGGTGTTGGCCGGCACGGTCTCGGCGTTCGCCGGCCCCGAGACCTTGAGCGAGCCGCTGCCGGCCCCGCCCAGGGTGATGAGGGCGCTCGGGTTCATGGCCCCCTTGCCCAGATCCACCGGGCTGGAGGAGACCCCCTTCCGGAACGACATCACGATCCTGTAGCCCGACCCCGACTTGGCCGCGGTGATGTCGATGGGCGAGACGGCGCTCTTGTCGCCGATCGGGGTCTTGCAGTCGTACTTGACGTCCACGACCTTCGCGTACGCGGCCGGGGCACCGCCGAACACGACCGCCGCCGCCGCGACGGCGGTCGACACCGCGGCCGCCTTGCGCTTGGGGAGCGACACCGGATGTCTCCCTTCCCCCAGAAGTTACTGACGATCCATCAGATGTGGCGCGACAGTACGCCCGTGAGGGAGAGAGGGGAAGAGATCCGGCTCAGGCCGGGGCGGCGACCTCGGCCCAGACCGTCTTGCCCGGCCGGCCGTCGGCGTTGCGCACGACCCCCCAGTCCAGGCAGAGCCGCTGCACTATGAACATCCCGTGCCCGCCCGGCCGTCCGGCACGGTGCGGGGTGCGCGGGGCGGGGCTGCCGACCCCTCCGTCGACGACCTCCAGGCGCAGCGCCTTGGGGTGGCGGAACAGCCGCAGCTCCTCCGGACCGCCCGCGTGCAGGCAGGCGTTGGTCACCAGCTCCGACACCACCAGCAGGACGTCCTCCGCCGCCGCGCGGCGATCGGCGGTGTCGGCCGGAAGCCAGCCCCAGTCGTGGAGCGCCTGGCGCGTGAAGTCACGTGCGCTGGGCACCACGCCGGCCACGCCGGCGAGGTGCAGCCGGCGTGGCTGACCGTCCTGGTCGCCCTGGCCGTGCGGCGGCACGGCCGCATCGCCCGGGTCCGGGCCGCGGTCGTCGGCCGCAGGGGGCCGGGTGGTGCTCATCAGCGCCTCCCACTCACCGATGTCCGCCAGTGTCCCAGTGTCCGAAGTGATCCCGAGGTCTCTCCTGCCCGGGCCGCTCCGGTGAACACCTCCGGATGCGGACGAAACAGGGGGTGCCCCGGCGGCCCGCTGCGGAGCCGCGACGGGGTCACTCCTTCAGTGCGTCGTCCAGGGTGTCGTGGACGGTGAACACGGCCTCGGCGCCGGTGATGGCGAAGACCTTGGCCACGGCCGGCTTCATCCCGGCCAGATGGACCGCACCGCCCGCGGCCTCGGCCTTCAGCCGGGTGCCGAGCAGTACGTTGAGCCCGGTGGAGTCGCAGAACTCCAGATGTGTGCAGTCCACCACGAGGGTGCCGAAGCCGTCCTCGATCAGCGTGTCGAGGGGCTCGCGCAGCAGGTCGGCGGTGTGGTGATCGAGCTCACCGGCGGGCGACACGACCGCCTTGGTGCCGTACCGCTGCACGGAAACGCGCAGCCGGTCACGGCCGGTCGTACCGACCATCTCGCGGTCCATGCGCACTCCTCCCGGGAAGTCTCGGCGATGCGCATCTCGCACCCTACGCGCTTCCTGACCTGGGTGGTAGTCGATCCGGCGCCGCCGGAGATCGATGCTCCCCGGGTTGCAATAACCGCGCCGGACGGGGTAGGCGTGGAGTGTGGGCTGAATTTCAGGCTCCGCTTGCCCTGCCGCCGCACCGAGGAGGAGAGCATGGCATCCCGGCTCGACGCGCGTGCCGCGTCGGCGACCACCGAGGCCGGCGTCCACGAGGAATACGGAACACCGGAGGGCCTGGAGGACCTCCCGGAGATCCCGCCCTTCGACGAAGTGGGTCCGGTCGACGCACGGGCCCTGTCCAAGACGCTCTTCCGGCGGCTGGAGACGCTGGAGGAGGGCACCCATGAGTACAGCTATGTGCGCAACACTCTGGTCGAGCTCAATCTCGCGCTGGTGAAGTTCGCCGCCTCCCGCTTCCGCTCCCGCAGCGAGCCCGTGGAGGACATCATCCAGGTCGGCACGATCGGGCTGATCAAGGCCATCGACCGCTTCGAACTGAGCCGCGGGGTCGAGTTCCCCACCTTCGCGATGCCGACGATCATCGGTGAGATCAAGCGCTTCTTCCGTGACACCTCCTGGTCCGTGCGGGTCCCGCGGCGGCTCCAGGAGCTCCGGCTCGACCTGGCCAAGGCCGGTGACGAGCTCGCCCAGCGGCTGGACCGCGCGCCGACCGTCGCCGAGCTGGCCGACAAGCTGCAGATCAGCGAGGCCGAGGTCATCGAGGGCATGAGCGCGAGCAACGCGTACACCGCGAGCTCGCTGGACGCCCAGCCCGAGGAGGACGACTCCGAGGGGGCGCTCGCCGACCGCATCGGCTACGAGGACCACGGTCTGGAGGGGATCGAGTACGTGGAGTCCCTCAAGCCGCTGATCGCGGAGCTCCCGGCGCGGGACCGGCAGATCCTCTCGTTGCGCTTCGTGGGCAACATGACGCAGTCGGAGATCGGCGACGAGCTGGGCATCTCCCAGATGCATGTGTCCCGGCTGCTCAGCCGCACCCTCGGACGGCTGCGGCGGGGGCTGCTCGTCGAGGAGTGACCCCTCCCCTTTCCCATGGCGTTCGCGCACGGCGCGGCGGGCCCGGTGAGACGTCCCTCACCGGGCCCGCCGTCGTACGGCCGCCCGCGCGCGTGCGGTCAGGAGAGCCCCGCCACGTTGCCGGGGGCGGCGGTGCCGGCCGCCGGCCAGTCGATGCCGGGGGCCGGGTAGTAGTTCACCCCCATGGCCGCCCACCGCGGGCCCTGGGCCGCCAGGCGCTCCCGGAAGGACCGCCAGCCCGTACGGGCGGCGGGGGTCCAGCCGAGTTCGGCGACGGCGGGCAGGCGCGGGAAGGCCATGTACTCGATGTCGGCGCTGCCGGTGATCGTCTCGGACCACAGCGGCGCCTCGACACCGAGTACGGCCCCGGCCGGGACGCCCCCGACGAGTGCCGCCGGATCCCAGTCGTAGGCGCGCCGGACGTCGATCCGGCCCGCCCAGGAGGTGCCGAGCGAGGTGTCCGCGTCGTACTTCATGTCGAGGTAGGCGCGGTCCGCGGGCGACAGGACCAGACGGGTGCCCGCGCGGGCGGCGGCCGCGACAGCGGCCTGGTCCTTGGCGCCGGTCCCCCAGTACTGGACGATGGCGCCCGGTACGGGACGGGCGCCCGCCAGCTGGTGCCAGCCGACGACCGTCTTGCCCTGCCGGCGGACGGCGGCCTGCGCGCGGTCCATCAGGGCCGCGTAGTCGGCACGGGGCGTGGCGCGCGCCTCGTCACCGCCGATGTGCAGGTACGGGCCGGGGGTCATCGCCGCCACCTCGCGCAGCACGGTGTCCACGAAGGCGGCGGTGGCGGGCCTGGGCACACAGAGCGAGCTGAAGCCGACCTCGGTACCCGTGTAGAGCTCGCGGGCGACGCCGTCGCAGTTGAGCGCGGCGTAGGAGGCGAGGGCGGCGTTGGTGTGGCCCGGCATGTCGATCTCGGGGACGACGGTCATGAAGCGGCTCGCCGCGTACGCCACGAGCTCCCGGTAGTCGGCCTTGGTGTAGAAGCCGCCCGGCCCGCCGCCGACCTCGGTGCTGCCGCCGTGGGCGGCCAGGCGGGGGAGGCCGTCGACGGCGAGGCGCCAGCCCTGGTCGTCGGTCAGGTGCAGATGCAGGCGGTTGATCTTGTAGAGCGCGATCTGGTCGATGTAGCGCTTGACCTCGTCCACGGTGAAGAAGTGCCGGGCCACGTCCAGCATCGCGCCGCGGTATCCGTAGCGCGGGGCGTCGGAGATCGTGCCGCCCGCGACCGTCCACGGGCGCCGGACCACGAAGCGGCGCTCGACGTCGGCGGGCAGCAGCTGCCGCAGTGTCTGCACCCCGTGGAAGAGCCCGGCGGGTGTGGCCGCGCGGATCACGACGGCGCGGCGGGTGGACCGCAGGGTGTACCCCTCGGCCCCGGTGCCCGCGGCACCGTCCAGCGCGAGCACGATGCCGTCCTCGGCCCGGTCGGTCGTCACGGGCAGGGCGAAGCCGGTCGACGGGCGCAGCAGCGCCGCCAGTCGGCCGGCGATCGCCCTGGCCTGCGCGGAACCGCCCGGGACGTGGATCCCGGCGGAGTCCCCGAGGGTGAACGCCGTCCCGCCCGGCGCGACCGAGGCCGGCGCGGGCACGACCTGCCCGAGCGGCCGGGGCCCGTCACCGGCCGTCGGTGACGGCGCCGCGGTGGCGAACGGGGCCGCGGTCGCGAGGGACAGCAGGGCCACGGACAGCACGCGTCGTCGTCTCATTCCGGTCATTCCGGAACGTCTATCACCGCGGCGGCGGCGGAAAGCCGCGCGCGGCGGGGATCAGGACGATTCGCGCACCCCTCGCCGCCATACGGCGGACACCAGCGGCACACCGGGCCGGTAGGCCAGGTGGACGTGCGACGGGGCGTCCAGCACCACCACGTCGGCCCGCGCGCCGGGCGCGAGCCGTCCGACGTCGTCGCGGCGCAGTGCCAGCGCCCCGCCCAGGGTCGCGGCCCGCACCGCCTCGTCGGGGGTCATCCGCATGTCCCGTACCGCGACGGCCACGCAGAAGGGCATGGAACTGGTGAAGGAGGAGCCGGGGTTGCAGTCCGTGGAGAGCGCCACCGTGGCGCCCGCGTCGATCAGCCGCCGCGCGTCGGGGTAGACCGCGCGGGTGGAGAACTCGGCGCCGGGCAGCAGCGTCGCGACGGTGCGGCTGTTCGCCAGCGCGTCGACGTCGGCGTCGGTGAGGTGGGTGCAGTGGTCGGCGGAGGCCGCCTCCAGCTCCACGGCGAGCTGCACGCCCGGGCCGTGGCCGAGCTGGTTGGCGTGCACCCGCGGGACCAGGCCGCGGGCGGCACCCGCGGTCAGGATCGCGCGGGCCTGGTCGCCGTCGAAGGCGCCGCGCTCGCAGAAGACGTCGACCCAGCGGGCGTACGGGGCGCAGGCGTCGAGCATCGGGCCGGTGACGAGGTCGACGTAGCCGGCCGGGTCGTCGGCGTACTCGGGGGCGACGATGTGCGCGCCGAGGTAGGTGACCTCGTCGGCGTGGTCGCCGGCGATGCGCAGGGCGCGGGCCTCGTCGTGCGGGGTCAGGCCGTAGCCGGACTTGGTCTCGATGGTGGTGGTGCCCTGGCGCAGGGCCTCGGCGACGTAGCGGGCGACGTTGGCGTGCAGCTCCTCGTCGCTCGCCGCGCGGGTGGCGGCGACGGTGGTGCGGATGCCGCCCGCGGTGTACGCCTGGCCGGACATGCGGGCGTTGAACTCGCGGGTGCGGTCGCCGGCGAAGACCAGGTGCGAGTGGGAGTCGACGAAGCCGGGGATGACGGCCCGTCCGGCCGCGTCGTACGACTCGTCCGCGGCGGGCGCCGCCGCGGACGGGCCGACCCAGGCGATGTGCTCGCCGTCGATCACGACGGCCGCGTTCTCCAGCAGCCCGAGCGGGCCCTCCCCGAGCGCCGGGTCGTTGGTGACCAGGCTGCCGATGTTGGTGATGACGCTGCTGCTCATGACGGGTTTCCTTCGGCGGCGGGGACGGCGGAGATCGCGGCGGCCAGGGCCGCGCCCACGTCGTGGACGAGCTGGTGCGCGCCGTCGCGGACGACGTGGCGGCCGCCGACCACCGTGTGGCGGACGTCGGCGCCGGTGGCCGCGAAGACGGCGGTCTCGGCGCCGAGCCGGGCCGGGGGTCCCGCGGTGCGCGCGCTGTCCAGCGCGATGGTGGTGAAGTCGGCGAGCGCGCCCGCCTCCAGCCGCCCGGCGTCGGCCCAGCCGAGGCCGGCGTGGCCGTCGGTGGTGGCGGCGCGCAGCAGCTGGGCGGCGGTCCAGTGGCCGCGGGTGCGGGTGCGCAGCCGCTCGTCCAGCTCCATGGCCCGCGCCTCCTCGAACAGGTCGATCACCGCGTGGCTGTCGCTGCCGAGGCTGAGCGGGCTGCCCGCCTCCTGCAGCCGCTTCGCCGGGCCGATGCCGTCGGCGAGGTCGCGTTCGGTGGTGGGGCACATGCAGATCGTGGTGCCGGAGCCGCCGAGCAGCGCGATGTCCTCGTCGGTGAGGTGGGTGGCGTGCACGGCCGAGGTGCGCGGGCCGAGCACGCCGTGGTCGGCGAGGAGCCGGCTGGGGGTGACCCCGTGCGCCGCGTGGCAGGCCTCGTTCTCGGCGGGCTGCTCCGACAGGTGGACGTGCAGCGGCGCCTGGCGGTCCTCGGTCCAGCGCACGACGGTGGCCAGCTGGTCGGCGGGGACCGCGCGCACCGAGTGCACGGCCGCGCCGATCCGCGCGTGGGGGCGGTCGGCGAGGGCGGCGGCGCGCTCGGCCCACGCCTCGGCGTCACCGTCGCTGAAGCGCAGTTGGTGCGGTTCGGGGGCGGCCCCGAAGCCGGAGGAGAGGTAGACGGTGTCGAGTAGGGTGATGCGGATGCCCGCCTCGGCCGCGGCGGCGATCAGCGCCTCGCCCATGGCGTTGGGCTCGTCGTAGGGGCCCCCGCCGGGCCGGTGGTGGACGTAGTGGAACTCGCCGACGCAGGTGATGCCGGCCAGCGCCATCTCCGCGTACACGGCGCGGGCGAGGTCGAAGTAGGTGTCGGGGGTGAGCGCCGCCGCGACCCGGTACATCACCTCGCGCCAGGTCCAGAAGGTGCCGCTGCCCTGCTGCACCGTGCCGCGCAGGGCCCGGTGGAAGGCGTGGCTGTGGGCGTTGGCCAGGCCCGGCAGGGTGAGCCCGCGCAGCGTGACCGCGCCGACGGGCGGCGCGGCGGCCCCGGTGCGGACGGCGGCGATCCGGCCGTCGGCGGCGGTGTCGAGGACCACGCCGCGCTCGACACGGCCGCCGGTCCACGCGTACTCGGCCCAATAGCTCTGCGGCGTCAGCGACACGCCAGGCCCTCCAGTACGTCGGCGAGTGCGGTCACCCCGGCCAGGCAGTCGTCCTCGGTGGCCGACTCGGCCGGGGAGTGCGAGACCCCGGTGGGGTTCCGTACGAACAGCATGGCGGTCGGGACGGCCTCCGAGAGGATCCCGGCGTCGTGTCCCGCCCCGGTCGGCAGCACGGGCACTTCCCCCAGCAGCTTGACGAGCTCGTCGCGCAGGCCGTGCGCGAACTCCACGACCGGGGTGAAGGACTCCCGGGTGACCTCCACCCGGACCCCGTCGCGCTCGCCGCGTTCGACCGCCGCGCGCTCGATCTCGCCGACGACCTCGGCCAGGGTGGCCTCGTCGGCGGCCCGCGAGTCCAGCCAGCCGCGCACCAGGGAGGCGATGGCGTTGACCCCGTTGGGCTCCACGCCGACCTTGCCGAAGGTGGCCAGCGCCCCGGCGAGCCGGGCCTTCTTGCGGGCGGCGAGCACCGTGTTGGCGTAGGTCAGCATCGGGTCGCGGCGGTCCTCCAGGCGGGTGGTGCCCGCGTGGTTGGCCTCGCCGTGGAAGTCGAACCGCCAGCGGCCGTGCGGCCAGATGGCGGAGGCGACGCCGACCGCGTGCGGGGTGTCGGCCAGGAAGCGGCCCTGCTCGACGTGGAGCTCGACGAACGCGCCGATCCGGGCGAGGCGTTCGGGGTCCGCGCCGATCGCCTCGGGGTCGTGGCCGGCCCGCTCCATGGCCCGCGCCAGGGTGACCCCGTCGCCGTCGCGCAGCGCGTGGGCCTTCTCGGCGGTCAGCTGTCCGGCGGACAGCCGGGAGCCGACGCAGGCCAGCCCGAAGCGCGCGCCCTCCTCGTCGCCGAAGTTGACGATCGCGAGCGGCTTGACCGGGGCGGCGCCGCGGGCCCGCAGCTCGTCCAGCGCCGCGAAGGACGACACGACGCCGAGCGGCCCGTCGAAGGCTCCGCCGTCCGGCACCGAGTCCAGGTGCGAGCCGGTGACGACGGCGTCCCCCGCGGTGGGGTCGCCGAGCCAGGCCCACTGGTTGCCGTTGCGGTCCACCTCGTAACCCAGGCCCCGGCCCTCGGCCTGCGCCCGGAACCAGGCGCGGCAGTCGGTGTCCGCGCCGGTCCAGGCGTAGCGGCGGTAGCCGCCGGAGCCGGAGTCGCGGCCGATGGGCCGCAACTCCGTCCACATCTCGTGGAACGAGGAGGTCACGCCTCCCCGCCTTCGACGCCCTCGCCGCCCTCGCGCATGGGCACGCGCACCCCGCGCTCGGCGGCGACCTCCTCGGCGTGGTCGTACCCGGCGTCGACGTGCCGGATGACGCCCATGCCCGGGTCGTTGGTGAGCACGCGGCGGATCTTCTCGCCCGCCAGCTTGGTGCCGTCGGCGACGGTGACCTGGCCGGCGTGGATGGAGCGGCCGATGCCGACGCCGCCGCCGTGGTGGATGGAGACCCAGGAGGCGCCGGAGGCGACGTTGACCATGGCGTTGAGCAGCGGCCAGTCGGCGATGGCGTCGGAGCCGTCGAGCATGGCCTCGGTCTCGCGGTACGGGGAGGCGACGGAGCCCGCGTCGAGGTGGTCGCGGCCGATGACGACGGGCGCGGCCAGGGTGCCGTCGGCGACCATCTCGTTGAAGCGCTCGCCGGCCTTGTCGCGCTCGCCGTAGCCGAGCCAGCAGATGCGCGCGGGCAGGCCCTGGAAGTGGACGCGCTCACCGGCCATCTTGATCCAGCGGGCCAGCGACTCGTTCTCCGGGAAGAGCTCCAGGATCGCCTTGTCGGTCTTGGCGATGTCGGCCGGGTCGCCGGACAGCGCCGCCCAGCGGAAGGGGCCCTTGCCCTCGCAGAACAGCGGGCGGATGTAGGCCGGGACGAAGCCGGGGAAGGCGAACGCCCGCTCGTAGCCCGCGAGCTGGGCCTCGCCGCGGATGGAGTTGCCGTAGTCGAAGACCTCGGCGCCCGCGTCCATGAAGCCGACCATGGCCTCGACGTGCCTGGCCATCGCCTCGCGGGCGCGCTGGGTGAACTCGGCGGGCTTCTCGGCCGCGTACGAGGTCATGTCCTCGAAGTCGACGCCGATCGGCAGGTACGCCAGCGGGTCGTGGGCGGAGGTCTGGTCGGTGACGATGTCGATGGGCGCGTCCATGGCGAGCAGCTGGGGCACCAGCTCGGCGGCGTTGCCGAGGACGCCGATGCTCAGCGCCTTGCGCTGGTCGCGGGCCTCGGTGGCCAGCGCGAGCGCGTGCTCCAGGGAGTCGGCGCGCACGTCCAGGTAGCGGTGCTCGATGCGGCGCTCGATGGCGCGCGGGTCGACGTCGATGCAGATCGCGACGCCGCCGTTCATGGTGACGGCGAGCGGCTGGGCGCCGCCCATGCCGCCGAGACCGGCGGTGAGGGTGATGGTGCCGGCCAGGCTGCCGCCGAACTTCTTCTCGGCGACGGCGGCGAAGGTCTCGTACGTGCCCTGCAGGATGCCCTGGGTGCCGATGTAGATCCACGAACCGGCCGTCATCTGGCCGTACATGGTCAGCCCGAGGGCCTCCAGGCGGCGGAACTCCTCCCAGGTGGCCCAGTCGCCGACGAGGTTGGAGTTGGCGATGAGCACGCGCGGCGCCCACTCGTGGGTCTGCATCACGCCGACCGGGCGGCCGGACTGGACGAGCATGGTCTCGTCCTGCTTGAGGCCCTGGAGGGTGCGCACCATGGCGTCGAAGGACCGCCAGTCGCGGGCGGCCTTGCCGGTGCCGCCGTAGACGACCAGCTTCTCGGGGTGCTCGGCGACCTCGGGGTCGAGGTTGTTCTGCAGCATGCGCAGCGCGGCTTCCTGCTGCCAGCCCTGCGCGGTGAGCGCGCTGCCGCGCGGTGCGCGTACGGTCCTCGGTCCGGCGCCGGTTCCGGTCATGCCCCTGCCTCCTCGCGACTGGATTGAGTCATTCACATCCTGGTCTGCTGAATAGCACTAGTCAACCGGTCCCCGGGCGGATTCCTCCGGTCGCCTTCCCCACAGGCGGGCTCGTACCCGTCCGGGGCGGTTCCGTCACGGCCCGCCCGCGCGAGCGGGTCCTGACACGATGGCTGTATGACCGAGGAACCTGCGGCACGACGGGAACGGGCACTGCGCGCGGCGGTCGAGCGGGGGCTGGTCGGTCCGGACAGACCGGTGGCCGGGCTGCTGGACCTGGACGGCGTCCGCGCGGCCGCCGCCGAGCTGCGGGCGGCCTTCGCGACGCCCGGCGTGGACGTCGCGCACACCTTCGCGGTCAAGGCGGCCTCGCTGGTCCCCGTGCTGCGGCTGCTGTCCGAGGAGGGCATCGGCGCGGAGGTGGCCAGCCCCGGGGAGCTCGCCCTGGCGAGGGCAGCCGGGGTTCCGGCCGGGCGCATCGTGCTGGACTCCCCCGCCAAGACCCCGGAGGAACTGCGGGAGGCCCTGGCGCTCGGCATCGCCCTCAACGCCGACAACCCCCAGGAACTGGCACGCCTGGACCGGCTCGTGCCGCCCGGCACGACCGCGGCCCCGCTCGGTCTGCGGGTCAACCCCCAGGTCGGCGGGGGCAGCATCGGCGCGATGAGCACGGCCACCGCCACGTCGAAGTTCGGCGTCGCCCTGCGCGACGAGGGCGCGGCCGACTGGGTCGTCCGCGCCTACCTCGACCGTCCCTGGCTCACCCGTCTGCACACCCACACCGGCTCCCAGGGCGTGCCCCTGGAACTGATGGCGGCCGGGGTGCGCGCGGCGTACGAGCTCGCCGAACGGATCAACGCCGCGGCCGGACGGCGGCAGGTCACCACGCTCGACATCGGCGGCGGCCTGCCCGTCAACTTCGCCTCCGACGAGGTCCGGCCGGGCTTCCGCGCCTACGCGGACACGCTCCGCGCGGCCGTGCCCGGGCTCTTCGACGGGCGGTACGCGCTGGTCACCGAGTTCGGGCGGTCACTGGTGGCCAAGTCGGGCACGATCCTGGCCCGCGTGGAGTACGCCAAGCACGCCGGGGGCCGCGCGATCGCGGTGACGCACGCCGGGGCCCAGGTCGCCACGCGTACCGTCTTCGCGCCCGAGGCCTGGCCGCTGCGGGTGCTCGCGCTCGACCCGAAGGGACGGCCCAAGGAGGGGGACCCGGTCCTCCAGGACATCGCCGGGCCGTGCTGCTTCGCGGGCGACCTCGTCGCGACGGCGCGCGAGCTGCCGCTGCTCGCGGAGGGCGACCTCGTGGCGCTGCCCGACACGGGGGCGTACTACTTCTCGACGCACTTCGCGTACAACTCCCTGCCCCGCCCCGCCGTGCACGGCTACACCGGCTCCTCCCCGGCCTTCCGCACCCTCCGCCGCGCCCAGACGCTCGAGGAGCTCGTCCGGGAGAGCGGCGGGTGACGGACGACGGGCGGGCACGGTCCGCGGCCCGGCCCCGGCGGGGTCAGCGGGGTGCCTCGGCGCGGCGGCGGGAGGTGCCGCCCGGGGCGGCGTCGCCGGCGACCGGCCCGGTGGCCTCGTAGCCGGGGACGGACGCGGCGGCCGGGCCCCGCCCCGCGTACTCGGGACGGATCCACAGCAACGTCTCGTGCGCCCGCTCCCAGCGCCCGAGGCCCACCGCCTTGGCCCACAGCCCGGCACCGGCCCCCGCGAGCAGCATCCCCGCCGCCGCGGGCGCGAGCACGCCCGACGCGAGGGCCACCACGAACGCCCCGAGCAGCCACCACCGCCGGGCCCGGGCCCACGCGCGCGCCGTGACCCGGCGGTCCTGCAGGAAGACGCCCCGAGGGGCGCGCTCCGCCGCCTCCCCGAGGTCCGTGTACCGCCGCCGGCGCAGCAGGAAGGCCACCACCGCGGCGACCACGAACAGCGCCGCCCCGCCCAGCACACCGATGCGGCGCCCGGTCAGGCCGGGCACGAAGACCCCGACCCCCGCCGCGACGACCCCGAGCCACCACAACCAGCGCGCCGGCACCCGCACCAGGACCGCCACCCGCGCCAGCGCATACGCTCCGCGCACCACCGCTGCCTCCTCCTCCACGGCTCGTTCCGAGAGTGCTGGGGAGGGAGGTTACTCAGGAAACATCAGAATTCCGTGAGAACGGCACCGCATGCGCCGCTCCCGAGGCAGTGATACCACTGAATGCGGGGGCCTCTGGGGCTGGAGTGGTGCGTATGAACATCGTGGTCGACCTCAATCGCTGCCAGGCCTACGCGCAGTGCGCGTTCCTCGCTCCCGAGGTCTTCGAACTGCACGGCGAGGAGGCGCTGCTGTACGTCCCGGCCGTCCCGGAGGACCAGCGGGAGCGGGTCCACCGCGCGGTGGTGGCGTGCCCGGTGCAGGCCATCCTCGAGGGCGAGGCGGCAGGTGCCGATGTCCGGTGAGCTGCGCGACGGCCGCATCGTCATCGTCGGCGCGTCCCTGGCCGGCCTCAGGGCCGCCGAGGCGCTGCGCGACGAGGGGTTCGCGGGGTCCCTGATCCTGGTGGGCGACGAGCCCCATCCGCCGTACGACCGGCCGCCGCTGTCCAAGCAGGTGCTGCTCGGCCGGGTGTCCGCGGCGGAGACCGGGCTGCCGGAGCGCCGCCCGGTGGACGCGGAGTGGAAGCTGGGCGTCGCCGCCGCGGGGGTCGACGGGATCGGCAAACGCGTCTTCCTCGCGAACGGCGAGGAACTCCCCTTCGACCGGCTGCTGATCGCCACCGGCACCCGGGCGCGCCCCTGGCCCAACCCCGCCGAGGCCGCCCTGGACGGTGTGTTCACCCTGCGGACCAGCGACGACGCGGCCGGGCTGGCCGAGCGGCTCGATGCCGGGCCCCGGCGGGTCCTGGTGATCGGCGCCGGGTTCACCGGCTCGGAGATCGCCTCCGCCTGCCGGGAGCGCGGGGTGGAGGTGACGGTCGTGGAGCGCGGTCCCGCGCCCCTGGTGGGCGCGCTCGGCGGGACGCTCGGCGCGGTGGCCGCGGAGATGCACCGCAGGCACGGGGTGGACCTCCGCTGCGGGGTGCAGGTCGCCTCCCTGGAGGGTGACGGCCGGTTCACCGGCGCCCGGCTCTCCGACGGGAGCACCGTCGAGGCGGACGTGGCGGTGGTCGCCCTCGGCGCGATCCGCAACACCGAGTGGCTGGCCGAGTCGGGCCTGGCCGCGGGTCCGCGCGGCGTGACGTGCGACGCCGGCTGCCGGGCCTTCGACATGTACGGCATCGTCACCGACGACGTGTTCGTCGCCGGCGACGTGGCCCGCTTCCCGCACCCGCTCTTCGGCTACCAGCTGCTCGCCCTGGAGCACTGGGGCAACGCGGTCGCGCAGGCCGAGGTGGCGGCCCACAACATGGTCAGCGCGGGGCCGTTCCGGCGGCCGCACCTGGCGGTGCCCACCTTCTGGTCCAGCCAGTTCGGCCACAACATCAAGTCGGTGGGCGTGCCCACCTACTCCGACCAGGTCGTCGTCGCCCAGGGCTCGCTGCGCGAGGCCCGCCTGGTCGTCGTCTACGGCTACAAGGGCCGGATCACGGCCGCGGTGTCGGTGAACCGGGCCAAGTGGCTGGACTACTACCAGAACCTGATCGAGACGGCGGCGCCCTTCCCGCCCGAGCCCGGGGCCGCCGACCGGACGGTCCCGATGGTCCCCCTGCCGTCCGACGTGCCCGATCCCGCGGTGCTCTCGCACGGCCCGACGGTCGCCCTCACCGGTCACCTGCCGGACCGGCGCCTGACCCTGGTGCGGCACGGCGGCTGAGGCCGGCCGCCGGCCGTACCGCGGACCGGTCCGTGGCACACCACCACAACCACCACGGCCCACGAAGACGAGGAGCCCCCGCGCATGGCTGCGGACACGCTGTTCCGACGGATCACCGACTACGCCAGCCGTCCCGACCCCTATCCGCTCTACGCCGAACTCCGCGAGAGCAAGGTGGCGGAGCAGGACGACGGCAGCTATCTCGTCGGCACGTACCACGAGATCACGGCCCTGCTCCACGACCCGCGCGTCAGCTCCGACCGGCGCAACCGCAGCGATCCGGAGGAGGTGCGGCTCGCCACGGAGCTGGCACCGTCCTTCATCGGCCTGGACGACCCCGAGCACGACCGGCTGCGCCGCACGACGATGCGGCCGTTCGGCCCGCCGCACACCCCGGGCCGGGTCGACGCCATGCAGGGGGAGATCGCCGCCATCGCCGAGGAGCTCATCACGGCGATGCGGGACAAGGAACGCGTCGACATCGTGGACGACTTCGCCTATCCGCTCCCCGTCACCGTGATCTGCCGGCTGCTGGGCGTGCCCCAGGAGGACGAGCCGATGTTCCGCGGGTGGTCGGACGCGATCGTGGGCGGGCTGGACCTCAACCCCGACGAGGACCCCACGGCGCGCACGCGGGCCGCCACCGAGGCCCGCCGGTCGATGGGCGTCTACCTGGGCGGGCTCGCGGAAAAGCGGCGGGGCACGTCCTCCGACGACCTGCTGGCCGCGTTCGTCAACGATCAGGACCCCGGCGGCGGCCTGAACCAGATCGAGGTGATGGTCACCTCCGTGCTGCTGCTCGTCGCCGGGCACGAGACGACCGTCAACCTGATCACCAACGGGATGCTCACCCTGCTGCGCCGTCCCGACCAGCTGGACCTGCTGCGCCGTGAACCGGCCCTGATGCCGCGGGCGGTGGAGGAGCTGCTGCGCTTCGAGCCTCCCGTGCAGATGCTGCCCCAGCGCACCCCGCTGGTGGACATCGAGGTCGCGGGGGTCACCGTTCCCAAGGGGGCGCCGCTCGTCCTGGTGCTCGCGTCCGGCAGCCGGGATCCGCGGCGGTTCGGCGATCCGGACCGGTTCGATCCGCGGCGCACGGACAACCAGCACCTGGGCTTCGGCAGCGGCGTCCACAGCTGCTTCGGGGCGCCGCTCGCCCGGCTGGAGGCGCAGATCGCCCTCACGGCGCTGTTGCGGAGTCTGGAGGGGCCCCGGCTGGCGGAGGACCCGCCGCCGTACCGGCGCAGCCCGGTGCTGCGCGGCCCGCGCCATCTGCTCGTCGAGCTCGACGGAGTGCGTGTCTGAGCCCCGACCGCGCGGGGGCCGCGGCCCGCTACTCCACGAACAGGCCCTGCGCCGCGGCCTTGGCGTCGAACTCCTCCAGGCGCGCCTGCGCGTCCGGCAGTCCGTCGCACATGGCCTCCAGCAGCACACGCCCGAGCAGCATCGGCGCGCACGCGGTGTCGAAGGCGAGCCCCGTGCCGACAGCCGCGGGGAGCAGGACGTCGGAGTGGGCGGCGACCGGCGCGAAGGCGCTGTCGGCGACGGTGACGACGGTCAGCCCGGCGGAGCGGGCGTACTCCAGTGCGTCGACGACCTCGCGCGGGTGGCGGGGCAGCGCGAAGCACAGCAGGGCCGTCGCCCCGGCGCGCACCGCGGCGTCCACGCGGTCGGCGAGCATGCTGCCGCCCTCGTCGAGCAGGCGGACATCGGGGTGCACCTTGGCCGCGAAGTAGCCGAAGCCACGGGCCTGGGCGGCCGCGGCCCGCAGCCCGAGCACGGGCAGCGGCCGGGACGCGGCGAGCAGGGCGCCGGCGCGGGCGACCGGGGCGGGGTCGGCGAGCAGCGCGGCGAGGTGCCGCAGGTTCTCGATCTCCGCCTGGACGGCCTCCTGGTACTCGTTGTGCGAGTCGGCGGCCGGACGCCCCTGCGGCACCGCGGCGGGGGCCACCTCGCGCAGGTGGCGGCGGAGCGCGGGATAGCCGTCGAAGCCGAGGGCCACGGCGAACCGGGTGACGGAGGGCTGGCTGACGCCGGCCAGTTCGGCGACCTCGACGCTGGACAGGAAGGGCGCGTCGGCGGCCCGCCGGACGAGGCAGTGGGCGATGCGGCGCTGGGTGGGAGTGAGCCGGTGCGCTTCGAACAGCTTCATCAGGCGCGCCGACGCGGTGTCGGTTCCGGCGCCGCCGGTGGCGGTGGCGTTCTCGGTGGCCATGGCGCCCTCTCCCACTCGCCCATTCATGTGCCGACGACTGTGCATGATTCTATGCAGGAGGGCAAGACACCCCGGATCACACGGGCGGCAGCAGCTTCTTCTGCGGCTTGCCCATCGCGTTGCGCGGCAGTTCCGCCAGGAAGCGGACCTTGCGCGGGCGCTTGTGCGCGGACAGATGGCCGGCCACGAAGTCGATCAGCTCGTGTTCGCCGACCCCGTCCGCCACGACGTAGGCCACGATCTCCTGGCCGAGGTCGGCGTGCGGGGCGCCCACCACGGCCGCCTCGCGCACGGCGGGGTGGTCCAGCAGGGCGTTCTCCACCTCGCCCGCCCCGATCCGGTAGCCGCCGGACTTGATCAGGTCGGTCGAGGCGCGGCCGACGATCCGGTGCATGCCGTCCGGGTCGATCGCGGCGATGTCCCCGGTGCGGAACCAGCCGTCCTCGGTGTACGAGGCCGCCGTGGCCTCCGGCCGCCCCAGGTAGCCGTCGAAGAGCGTGGGCCCGGTGAGCTGGAGCTCGCCGATCTCCGCCCCCGGCTCGGCGGCGATCCGGGTGCGGATCCCCGGCAGCGGCAGCCCGACGGAACCGGGGCGCCGCTCACCGGCCGCCCGGGTGCTCACCGTGATCAGGGTCTCCGTCATGCCGTAGCGCTCGACCGGCCGCTGCCCGGTCAGGGCCTCCAGATCGCGGAAGACGGGCGCGGGCAGCGGCGCGCTGCCCGAGACCAGCAGCCGGGCGCCGCCCAGCGCCCTGGCGGACTCCGGATCCCGGGCGACGCGGCCCCAGACGGTCGGCACGCCGAAGTACAGGCTGCCGCCCGCCGCCGCGTACGCCTGCGGGGTGGGGCGGCCGGTGTGGACCAGGCGGCTCCCGGTGCGCAGCGCTCCCAGCACGCCGAGGACAAGGCCGTGCACGTGGAACAGCGGCAGGCCGTGCACCAGGGTGTCCTCGGCCGTCCACTCCCACGCCCCGGCGAGCGCGTCGAGGCCCGCGGCGACCGCGCGGCGCGGAACCAGTACGCCCTTGGGCGCCCCGGTCGTGCCGGAGGTGTAGAGGACGAGGGCCGTGGTGTCCGGATCCGGCTCGGGGCCGTCCCAGGCGCCGCGCTCGGCGAGATCGGCGGGGGGCGCCTCGACCGCCCCCGAGTCGCGCAGGATGTGGTCGCGCTCGGCCGGTCCGGCGTCGGGCGGCACCGGGACGACCGGCACCCCCGCCAGCAGGCCGCCGACGACCGCGGCGACCGTCTCCAGGGTGGGCGTCGCGTGCACCGCGACCGCCGGGGCCCCCGCGATCCGCGCGGCGAAGGCGCCCGCGGCGCCGAGCAGTTCCTCGCGCGAGCACGACCGCCCGTCCACCGTGACCGCGTCGGGGCGGTCGGCGGGGGCGTCGTGGAGCGCGGTCAGCAGGCGCGGCACGTGTCCGGTCACGGCACGACCATACTGGGGCGGCCCCTGAGAAGGTTCGGGGGTTTCCCCCAGTGCCACGGGCCGGCTCCGTCCGTACGGTGGCGTCATGGACGCCCGAGACCCAGAGCTCAAGAAGGAATTCGCCGCCACCATCCAGGCGCGCAAGGACCTCGGGGAGGAGTACGAGTCGGCCCTGATCGACTCCTTCCTGGAGAAGATGGACCAGCGCATCGACGCCCAGGTCGAGCGGCGGGTGCGCCGCGAACTCGCCGAGCACCAGACGGCGTTCGCCCGCGCCGGGCGCCGGGTCGGTCCGCAGGCGCGCGGCCACGAGGGCAGCCGTTTCGGCGCCCGCTACGGATTCGGGGCGTTCTCCCTCATCATGGCGATCCCGCTGTCCGCCATCGCCGCCGATAAGGCCGAGCTGTCCGGGCTGCTCGTCGCCTGGATCGGCATCGTCGCCGTCAACGCCGCGCACTCGCTGGGCTGGCTCTTCACCGAGCGGGGCGGCGGCGCACGCCGCACCAAGGACCCGGACGCCTGGGAGGACTGACGGCCTGACGGCGTCGGGCCGCCGCACCGGTCACGGCCGGCAGGCGGCGCGCACGCTGCCCCACGGGCCCGCCGGGGCCCGCCGGGGCCCGCCCCCATAGGAGCCGGCCGGACGATACGGGAACCCCCGGGCCGAAAGCCGCGGCAGGCCGTGCGCAGCCGGGGCCCGACACCTGGATGCCCGCTCCATGGCCGCCGGCGACGGCCGGCAGGCGGCGGGCGCGCCGCTACGCGGTGAGCAGCGCCACGACCCGGCGGGCCGCCGTCTCGTCGCGCGCCGCGGCGAAGGGCAGCGGCCCCGCGCCCATGCGGAACGGCAGCCCGTCGGCGCCGAGCACCCGGCCGCCCGCCTCGGCGACCAGCAGGATCCCGGCGGAGTGGTCCCAGGGGTTGTCGTAGGCGTACGTGGCCGCGTCGAGCCGTCCGAGCGCGACATCGAGGTAGTCGCAGCCGGCGGAGCCGCTCGCCCAGGGCTTGATGCCGTGCGCGGCCCCCGTCTCGTACAGCCGCCGGTGCTGGTCGGAGGTGAGGTGCGCGGGCCGGGCGGCGGCCACGAGCAGCACCTCGTCGGCGTCCTCCGCGCCGCCGGGCGCCATCCGCAGCGGCCGGCCGTCGGCATGGGCCCCCTCACCGCGACGGGCGGTGGCGAGCGTCCCGTCCACCGGCCGGTACGTCCAGGAGGCGAGCAGTTCGCCGCGCGCGGCGAGCGCGACCTGGGTGACGAACGAGGCGTCGCCGTGCACGAAGTTGGAGGTGCCGTCGACCGGATCGATGATCCACACGGGATCGTCGCCCAGCAGCGCCCCGAGCAGCGCGGGATCGCCGTGCACGGCCTCCTCGCCGATGACGGCGGAGCCGGGCAGCAGGCCGGTGAGCGTACGGGTGAGGCGTTCCTCGACGCGGCGGTCGGCGACCGTGACGAGATCCAGCGGGCCCTTCTTCTCCCCGACGTCGCCCTCCGCGAGGCGGCCGAAGCGCGCGAGCACCTCCTCGTCGGCCACGGTGCGTATGGACTCCCCGACGGCGGCGAACATCTGTGCGCTGATCACGCGGTCACTCAACCAGAAGAGCGGCCCGCGCACAGGCGCGGGCCGCTCTTTCACAGATTGCGCGGGAACCGCCGCACCCCCGGTCACCCGGGGGGCGGGACGACGGCGGTCCCCGCGAGGGACGCGGGCCGGATCAGGGCCGGACCTCACGTCCTGGGGTCACCATGGAGGTCCGGGAGCCGCTCCGGAGGTCCTTGGCGCCACATCCGTGGTGTCGGCCGGGCGACCGGTGCGCCGTCCGCCGACATCCACCAATGTGCCGGAGCCGTGTTAAGCGCGTGCTGCGCGGACGTGACGTGGGTGTACCAGTTCCACGAACCCTGGCGGCCGGTGCTACTTGGCCTCCTCCGCGAGGAAGGCGAGCAGGTCCTGGCGGCTGACCACTCCGGTCGGCTTGCCCTCGACCAGCACGATCGCCGCGTCGGCCGAGCCCAGCACCGCCATCAGGTCGGCGACCGGCTCACCGGAGCCCACCTGCGGCAGCGGCGCGCTCATGTGCCGCTCCAGCCGGTCGTCGAGGGTCGCGCGCTTGGTGAACAGGGCGTCCAGCAGCTCCCGCTCCACGACCGAGCCGACGACCTCGGCGGCCATGACGTCGGGGTGCCCGGCGCCCGGCTTGACGATCGGCATCTGGGAGACGCCGTACTCGCGCAGCACCTCGATGGCCTGGCCGACCGTCTCGTCGGGGTGCATGTGCACCAGGTGCGGGAGGCCGCCGTCCTTGCGGTCCAGCACGTCGGCGACGCGGGCCTGGCCGCTGCCCTCCTCGAGGAAGCCGTAGTCCGCCATCCACTCGTCGTTGAAGATCTTCGACAGGTAGCCGCGGCCCGAGTCCGGCAGCAGCACGACCACGACGTCGTCCGGGCCGAGCCGCTCGGCCACGCGCAGCGCCGCGACGACGGCCATGCCGCAGGAGCCGCCGACGAGCAGGCCCTCCTCCTTGGCGAGGCGGCGGGTCATCTGGAAGGAGTCCTTGTCCGAGACCGCGACGATCTCGTCCGCGACGGTGCGGTCGTAGGCGGTGGGCCAGAAGTCCTCACCGACGCCCTCGACCAGGTACGGGCGGCCGGAGCCGCCGCTGTAGACGGAGCCCTCCGGGTCGGCGCCGATGACCTTGACCCTGCCGTCCGAGGCGTCCTTCAGATAGCGGCCGGTGCCGGAGATGGTGCCGCCGGTGCCGACGCCCGCCACGAAGTGGGTGATCTTCCCCTCGGTCTGCTCCCACAGCTCCGGGCCGGTGGAGTGGTAGTGCGAGGCCGGGTTGTTGGGGTTGCTGTACTGGTCCGGCTTCCAGGCGTTCGGGGTCTCGCGCACCAGCCGGTCGGAGACGTTGTAGTACGAGTCCGGGTGCTCGGGGTCCACGGCCGTGGGGCAGACCACGACCTCGGCGCCGTAGGCCCGCATGACGTTGATCTTGTCCGCGGAGACCTTGTCGGGGCAGACGAAGATGCACTTGTAGCCCTTCTGCTGGGCCACGATCGCCAGGCCGACGCCCGTGTTGCCGGAGGTCGGCTCCACGATCGTGCCGCCGGGCTTGAGCTCGCCGCTCTTCTCCGCGGCCTCGATCATCCGCAGCGCGATGCGGTCCTTGACCGAACCTCCGGGGTTGAAGTACTCGACCTTGGCCAGGACGGTCGCCTGGATTCCTGCCGTCACGCTGTTGAGCCTCACCAGCGGGGTGTTGCCGACGAGGCTGATCATCGAGTCGTGGAACTGCACCATTGTCTCCGGGTTCTCCGTGATTGTGAGGCCAGGGTAAGCGGTTTTGCGGCGGCGGGCGGCCCCCGTCGTGGGATGGGGGCCCCACACTTCACATCGCTGTTACCCACGCCCCCGACGGTCCGGCGGTAGAGTCACACCGTGGCGCGATCACGACACGTCGCAGTTACGACACCGGGCTTGTACAACCGGGGGGTGAGCGATGCCTGACGAGCAGCACCCGGATCCCGCCGACGCGGGCGCCGGCAACACGGACTACCTCGCCGCCCTCAGCGGCCTGGCCGCGGTGGAGTCCGGCCTCGCCTCCGTGCGGGAACGGCTCACGGCGCTCGCCGCCGTACGCCCGTCGCGGCCCGCCGAGCCGGTGATGCCAGGCGGGATCGCCGAGGTGATCCACGGCGAGGCAGAGCAGCAGCACATGATCGAGCAGCTGCAGCGCGAGGCCCGCAAGGAGGTGCTGACCTTCGTGCGGCCGCCGTACGTCTCCTTCGCGGGCAACTTCGTGCAGAAGGAGCGGCTGGCCGCCGGGGTGGAGTACCGCTCGCTGTACGAGACGACGGCCCTGGTCTACCCCGGCGCGGCCGACATGCCCGGCTTTGTGGAGCCGGGCGAGCTGGCGCGGGCGGCACCGAGCGTGCCGATGAAGCTGATGATCGTGGACGCCGAGCGGGCGCTGCTGCCGCTGTCCGGTGGCGCCGACCGGTCCGTGGTCTCCTCCGCCGGCCTGCTGCTGCTCCACCCCTCGGTGCTGGTCGACGCGCTGCTCGAGCTCTTCGAGGACCGCTGGCTGCGCGGTACGCCGCTGCGCATGCCCTCGCCCGGCGACACGGAGGAGGACCCGGACTTCTCCGGCTCCCCCGAGCTCGACGAACAGCTGCTCTCCCTGCTGATGTCGGGGCTTCCCGACAAGGCGATCGCCTCCCAGCTCGGGATATCCCTGCGCACGCTGCAGCGCAGGATCCGGGCTCTGATGGAGTCCACCGGCACCGCCAACCGCACCCAGCTCGCGTGGTTCGTCGCGCAGCAGCGCCTGACCTGAGTCCGGCCCGCGTGGCGGTTGCGGCGGGCGCCGGACGGGGCAACAAAGTGTTGTACGGGTGAGGGCCAGCGGGGCCCGCGCCCGGCGCGGGAGGTGGACGTTGTCCAGGGCCAGGGTGGCGCGGCGGATCGCGACGGCCGCCGCGTACGGAGGTGGCGGCATCGGGCTGCTGGGCGGAGCCGCGGTCGGCCTGCTGCTGACCGAGGCCGCGCTCGCCCGCAGGACCGTGGGGGGCTCCGACGGCCTCCCGCCCCGCGCGGACGGGGTCTACGGTGCCGCCTTCGCGCTGAGCACCGGCGAACGGCCGATCGTGCTCGCCCTCGCGGGCGACTCCACGGCGGCGGGCCAGGGAGTGCACCGGGCGAGCCAGACCCCCGGGGCGCTGCTGGCGTCCGGACTGGCCGCGGTGGCGGAACGGCCCGCGCGGTTGGTCAACGTGGCCAATCCCGGCGCGCAGTCCGACGATCTGGCCCGGCAGGTCGATCGCCTGCTGGCGGGCGGCCCCGGCGCCGTGCCCGACCTGTGCGTGATCATGATCGGCGCGAACGACGTGACCCGGCGCATGCCGCTGGCCGTCTCGGTGCGGCTGCTCTCCGACGCGGTGCGGCGGCTGCGCGAGGCCGGCTGCGAGGTGATCGTCGGCACCTGCCCGGACCTGGGCACGATCGAGCCGGTCTACCAGCCGCTGCGCTGGATCGCGCGCCGGCTGAGCCGCCAGCTCGCGGCCGCGCAAACCATCGCGGTGGTCGGCCTCGGCGGCCGCACGGTGTCGCTGGGCGATCTGCTCGGGCCCGAGTTCGAATCCCGCCCCCGGGAGATGTTCGGCCCGGACAACTACCACCCCTCGGCCGAGGGTTACGCGACCGCGGCCATGGCGATGCTGCCCACGCTCTGCTCGGCGTTCGGGCTGTGGCCCGAGGAGGACGAGCGCCCCGACGCCCGGCGCGGCGAGGGCTTCCTGCCGGTGGCCCAGGCCGCCGCGGAAGCCGCGGGCGAGGCCGGTACCGAGGTCACCGCGGCGGCCGGCACGGTCTCCGGCCCCCGCGGCCGCTGGGCCCTCCTCAAGCGCCGCCGCCGTCGCCGCCTCCCCGACACGACGGAGCCGGCCACCACGGCCCAGGCCGCGGCGGAGGCCGCAGAGGCCGCCCAGAACTAGCGCCTCCCGGCGGGTCCCCGGACGGCGGCGGTCCCCGTCGCCGCCCGCGGGTCCACCGCGCCCGCGGCGGGCCCTCTCCCACCCACCCGCCCGAACCCCGGACCACCAGGCACCGCAGGGGCACCCATCGCGGGGGCGGTCCGGCATCGAACACACAGCCCACAACCAGCGCCCCCGGCGGGAGCGGGTCCCCGGACGGCGGCGATGCCCGTCGCCGCCCGCCCGAACCCCGGACCACCAGGCACCGCAGGGGCACCCGTCGCGCACCGCCGGCCTCCGCAGAAGGCGCGGTCACGGACGCGCAAGGCCGCCCTGTCGGCGCCCGCCGCGCGGTCGCGGGCGCGGGGCCCGGACCACCGGCGTGAGCACGGGGCAGACCACGCCGCAGGACCGCCCGGAACTCGACCACCGGCGCGACACCCAGGCCGCGCGCCACCCCGCCCCGCGACCGCCACAGGACGGCCCCCGGGGAACCGGCCCCGCACGAGCCGGTCCCGGAGGCCGCCGGCGTCAGCCGGCCTTGCGCTGGTTGAAGCGGAGCAGATTCCCCGCGGGGTCGCGGAAGGCGCAGTCGCGGACGCCGTACGGCTGGTCCATGGGCTCCTGCAGCACCTCGCCGCCCGCGTCGCGGATCCGCTCGAAGGTGCCGTCGACGTCACCCGTGGCGAAGATGACCCCGCGCAGCATGCCCTTGGCCAGCAGCTCGCTCATCGCCTTCCGGTCCGCGGCGGAGGCGTTGGGGTCGGCCAGCGGCGGTTCCAGGACGATCTCGACGCCGGGCTGGTCGGGGGAGCCGACCGTCACCCAGCGCATCCCCTCGAAGCCGACGTCGTTGCGGACCTCGAGGCCCAGGACGTCGCGGTAGAAGGCGAGCGCCTTGTCGTGGTCGTCGACGGCGATGAAGCACTGTGACAGCGTGATGTCCATGCGGACCACGCTAGGCCCGCGCGGCGGGCTTCGCTTCCTTGTTCCTGACCGGCCTGGTGTACCTCTTCGCGACGCACGCCGGGATCGCCGCGCCCGGCTCGTGGTCGCGGGCGCGGTAGGCGCTCGGGCTCTCCCCGACGAGCTCGGTGAAGCGCGAGCTGAACGAGCCGAGCGAGGTGCAGCCCACCGCGAAGCAGACCTCGGTGACCGTCAGGTCGCCGCGCCGCAGCAGGGCCTTGGCGCGCTCGATCCGGCGCGTCATGAGATAGCTGTACGGGGTCTCGCCGTACGCGGCCCGGAAGCTGCGCGAGAAGTGGCCGGGGGACATCAGCGCCGTACGGGCCAGCGCGGTGACGTCGAGGGGTTCCGCGTAGTCGCGGTCCATCGCGTCACGGGCGCGCCGCAGCCGTACCAGGTCGTCCGGATTCACCGGATCAGCATCGCACGGGGGGCGCGGTCGGCACGAGGATGCGCCATCATGGACTAAGCAAGCGCTCAGAAAGAGGTCCGCGTCACAGCGCTCAAGCCGTGACTCCCTCCGCTACGTACAGGTAACTTCCCAGAGAGTCCCAGCCGTACCCCCGCCGCCTCGTCGAGGAGTCGCGATGCCCGAAGCCGTGATCGTCTCTGCCGCCCGCTCCCCCATCGGCCGGGCCGTCAAGGGGTCCCTGAAGGACCTGCGCCCCGACGACCTGACCGCCACGATCATCCAGGCGGCCCTCGCCAAGGTGCCGCAGCTGGACCCGCGCGAGATCGACGACCTGATGCTGGGCTGCGGCCTGCCCGGCGGCGAGCAGGGTCACAACCTGGGCCGGATCGTGGCCGTGCAGATGGGCATGGACCACCTCCCGGGCTGTACGGTCACGCGTTACTGCTCCTCCTCGCTGCAGACGACCCGGATGGCGCTGCACGCCATCAAGGCGGGCGAGGGCGACGTCTTCATCTCGGCCGGCGTCGAGACCGTCTCCCGTTTCGTCAACGGCAGCTCCGACGGCATGCCCGGCACCCACAACCCGCTCTTCGCCGAGGCCGAGGCCCGCACCGCGGCCCGCGCCGCGCAGGGCGGGGGCGAATGGCACGACCCGCGCGAGGACGGGCTGGTCCCCGACGCCTACATCGCGATGGGCCAGACCGCCGAGAACCTGGCGGCCCTCAAGGGCGTCACCCGCGCCGACCAGGACGAGTTCGGCGTCCGCTCGCAGAACCTGGCCGAGGAGGCCATCAAGAAGGGCTTCTGGGAGCGTGAGATCACCCCGGTGACGCTGCCCGACGGCACCGTCGTCGCCAAGGACGACGGCCCGCGCGCCGGGGTCACCCTTGAGGCCGTGCAGGGCCTGAAGCCGGTCTTCCGCCCCGACGGCACGGTCACCGCCGGCAACTGCTGCCCGCTGAACGACGGTGCCGCCGCGCTCGTGATCATGAGCGACACCAAGGCGCGCGAGCTGGGCATCACCCCGCTCGCCCGGGTGGTCTCCACCGGCGTCTCGGGCCTCTCCCCCGAGATCATGGGCCACGGCCCGGTCGAGGCCTCCCGTCAGGCCCTGAAGCGGGCCGGGCTGACCATCGACGACATCGACCTGGTCGAGATCAACGAGGCCTTCGCGGCACAGGTCATCCCGTCCTACCGGGACCTGGGCGTCGACATCGACAAGCTGAACGTCAACGGCGGCGCGATCGCGGTCGGCCACCCCTTCGGCATGACGGGCGCCCGCATCACCACCACGCTGATCAACTCGCTCCAGTGGCACGACAAGCAGTTCGGCCTGGAGACCATGTGCGTCGGCGGCGGCCAGGGCATGGCCATGGTCATCGAGCGCCTGTCGTAGCGAGGGCGCCCACGCCGTCGGACGTATGTTCGAGGCACAAGTCGCAATCGAACCGCCCCCGGGATGTGACCTAATCCCGGGGGCGATCGTTTGCGCAGGTCAGATATGTACCGCCCGGCCGGACCAAGACTTAGGACCCTCCCATTTCGTGACGTTCCGCACTGCAGAGGCCATGGATTCCGGTGCAGAGTGGTGGTGTACAGGGGGCCAGACTCGGGAAAGCACAGTCGGGAGTACGCCAGTGAGCGCCATGTTCCTCGTCCTGCTGACGGGTGCGGCAACCGCCGTGGCCGCCGGCTCCGCCGCGCTGTTCGCCACACGCGGCGTACGTCGTGATGTCGCGGCCCTGCGGGCGGACCTGGCCGAGGCCCGTGCCGAGCGGGCCGCGGTGCCCGCCGCACGCACGACTCCGGACTCCGAGGCCATCCGCACGGCCGTCGCCGACGCCCTCGCCGACGAGCGGGAGCGCGAACTGGCCGAGGCGCGCGCCTTCTGGGCCGCCCAGGAAGCCCCCCTGAGCTACGGCACGGGCGAGTCGGGCGAGGCCCTCACCGACCCCCAGCTGGACGCCCAGCTCTTCGGCGGGCAGGGCAACGGCCCCGTTCCCGGCACCGCCGGTACCGACTACGAGGTGCTGCCGTACGGGCCCTTCCTGCCCCGCCAGGCCGACCTCGCGGGACTGGAGTCCGGCGGCCCGGTGCCGTTCCGGCACCCCTCCGACGCCGATTTCGGCCTCCCGGCGCCGGTCGTGGCCAACCAGGAGCAGACCGCGGACCGCCTCTCCGAGCTCGCGGACCTGCGGATGCCGCTCGCCGACGTCCGCCCCGGCCCGCTGGGCACGCTGGACGTCTACGTCTTCGCCGACGGCACCACGCTCTGCATGACCCCGGGCGACCGGGAGACCGCCGACCGCCTCTGCGACGCCCTGGACCAGGGCGAGTCCCCGATCCTGCTCGGCGGCTCCGCCGTGGCCGGCGGCTACGCGCTGACCTTCACCTTCGGCGAGGAGTCGGTGTACGTCCTCGCCGACCGCGTGGTCGCCTCCCTGTAGCCGGCCCGTCCTACAGACCGCAGCGCGCGGCCGTGTCCCGGATCCGGGACACGGCCGCGTCGCGTACGTGCGCCAGTTCGGGATGCGGTTCCAGGGCGGCGGCCAGGTCGTGGGCGGCCACGGAGATCTGGTCGCCGATCACGAAGATCCCCTCGTCCGGCATCGGCAGCGGTTCCCGTCCGGGGAACTCGATCCGCTGCGCCTGCGCGGCCAGTTCGCGGGCGAGTTCGAGGCCCGCCCGGGCCACCTCGCCGCGGAGCCTGCTCTGCGGCAGGGAGCGGTAGCGCGCCGCCAGGAGTCCGGCGGCGTCGCGGAGCGTCGTACAGTCCAGCACGGCGCGAGCCTACCGGTGCGTACACAGAACCGAGCGCGTTGCACTGTTGCCATCGGTCGACGGCTCAGGCACGGTGGGGTGACCGGAACGCATACCGGAGGCGCCGATGTCACAGACCTTCTCGGAAGAGACCCACCGGAACCTGCTCTCCCACATCCCGCACTGCACCGGCCGCGAGATCGGCGAATGGCTTCGCACGGTCGACGACGGACCCGCATTCCTCCGCTTCGAAGAGAAAGTCAGCTGGCTCCGCAGCGAGCACGACCTGTCCTACGGACACGCCAAGGCCATCGTCCACGAATACGACCTGAGGCGGGCCGCGCGGAGGTTCGGCTGACGCGCCTCCCCTTCCGCGCACGCGAACGGGCCCCGAAAGGCGATGCCTCCGGGGCCCGTTGAATGTGCCGAGTGGGTCGGCGCGCTAGTCGTCGCCGCGCAGGATCGCGATCAGCCGCAGCATCTCCAGGTAGATCCAGACCAGGGAGAGCGTGAGGCCGAAGGCCGCCAGCCAGGACTCCTTGGCCGGAGCGCCGTACTGGATGCCGTCCTCGATCTGCTTGAAGTCCAGCGACAGGAAGAACGCGCCCAGCGCGATCCCGATGACGCCGACCACGACGCCCAGCGCGCCGCTGCGCAGACCCAGGCCGTCACCGCCGCCGATCATCGCGGCGATCAGGTTGACGAACATCAGGATGACGAAGCCGATGGCGATCGCCATGCCGATACGGGTGTAGCGGGCGGTGACCCGGATGAGGCGCGTGCGGTACGCCACCAGCATGCCGACGAAGACCGCCATGGTCCCCAGCACGGCCTGCAGCGGGATGCCCGGCCACATGAAGTTGAGGATCTTGCTCCAGATGCCGAGGAAGATGCCCTCGAAGACCGCGTAGCCGAGGATCAGCGCGGGCGACGCCTCGCGCTTGAACGACTGGATCAGACCCAGGACGAGGGCCACGAGCGAGGCGCCGATCGCCAGGCCGTAGCTCTTCTCCGAGACCGGCAGCACGAACCACGCCACGAGCGCGCCGAGCACGACCGTGCCCAGGGTCATGGCGGTGCGCATGACGACGTCGTCCATCGTCATCCGGCCGGTCTGTACGGGGGCGCCAGGCGGGGCCTGGTACGTCGTCTCGTACGGGTTGGTGCCCGCGTACGGGTTCGTGCCCGCGTAGGGGTTGCCCGCCTGGGGCAGGCCCTGGGTCTGCGGCTGACCGCCGCCGAAGCCCGCGTAGCCCTCCCCGCGGGAGAACCCACGCCGCGAGAAGACCGGGTTGCTGCTCCTCATCTGTCACTCCTCCATGGCCGCGCGATACGGCTTCGCACCAAGAGTAATGCTATGGCAAAGCGTGTCGGCTAGTCCTCAAGGAGGATCTTTTACCACACCCGGCACGCCCTGCCACCACGGCTTTCCCGTCGGACGGCCGCCACACCGCCCTGGCCCGAACGGCGGATGCCGGGGAGGGGCCGGGCCCCTCCCCGGCATCCGCCGGACCTGGATCCGCGCTCAGCGGCGGGGCGCCAGGATCTCGCTCAGCACGTCGTGCACGTAGGTGTTGGCGTGCTTGCCGGTGAAGCGGTTCGCGAGCGGGCCGGCCGCGGTGACGGGCACGTCCACACCGGTGTGACCGGAGGTGGTCCAGTCGATGTAGAACTTCTTGTCGCTGCCGCGGATGGCGAACGGACCGTCCTCGGCGGAGATGCCGTCGCCGGACTCGTCGGCGGCGTCGGCCTCCTCGACGGCCAGGCCGCCGGTCTCGTGGTCACCGGTGACGACCAGGAGGGTGTCGGGGTGGGTGGCCACGTAGGCGCGGGCCACCGCGACGGCCTTCTCCAGCTCCTGCATGGACTGCAGGACGCGGGCGCCGTTGTTGGAGTGCGCGAACTCGTCGGTGCCCTCCTCCTCGACCATGAGGAAGAAGCCCTTCTTGTTCTTGTCCAGCGTGCTCAGGGCCTTGCTGGTCATGGTGGACAGGCCGACCACGGGGTTGTACACGTCGCCCTGGCCCTCGGGACGCTGCTGGAACATCTCCTCGTTGGCGAAGAGGCCCAGGAGCTTGCCGCCCTTGGCGCGGTTCAGCTGGTCCGCGCTGGAGACGTAGGAGTAGCCGGCCTTCTCGGCCTTCTTGATCAGGTCGCCCTTGGTGCCCTTGCTCGCCTCGGAGGTGTCCTCGGCGGGCTTGTCCTGGAAGGCGCCGGGGCTGCCCGCGGGCAGCCACCAGTCCTCGCCACCGCCCAGGATGACGTCGGGCTTGCTGACCTCGATGTACTGGCGCGCGATCTCGTCCTGCGCCGACCGGTTGGCGGTGCTGGAGAAGAAGGCGGCCGGGGACGCGTCGGTGACCTGCGCGGTCGTGACCAGGCCCGTGGCCTTGCCGGCGGCCTTGGCCTGCTGGCCCAGGGTGGCCAGCGGGTTGCCGTCCACGTCGACGCTGATCGCGCCGTTGTAGGTCTTCTCGCCGGTGGCCCACGCGGTCGCGGCGGCGGCGGAGTCGGTGACGACGGCCTTCGGGTCGTCCGGCTCGGTGGTCAGCTGGCCCGAGTAGGGGAGCTTGTCCATCGCGAGCTGGCCGTTCAGGCCGGTCAGGTGCAGGCGCGCGGCCTGCCGGGCGGCGGCACCCATGCCGTCGCCGTTGATGAAGATCACGTTCTTCGCAGCCGGGGCCTTGCCCTTGGCCGCGGCCTGCGGAGCCGACGCCGACGCGCCCAGCGTCGGGTTGACGACCATGGTCACCACCGCGGCGGCGGCAGCGGCCGCCACCGGCGCGGCGTACCGCCGGGCCCTGCGAACACCCTCGGACACAACGACCTCCGTTGTTCACTGCTTGCTATTGCTTGGGCGTGAACTTAGGAGCCCCAGGGGGAAGCTTGACGACGATCAGATGTCCTCTGCGCGACGGGACCTTCAGGTAACGGTAAAGCCTGGGGCATGAACTTGTCCGTACAGGTCGCGGAGGCACCCGGTCCACGCCCGGTTCACGCCCGGCCGCGCCGACGGCGTTCGCCCAGCCCACGGCGGTTCCGGGGCGTTGCGAGCGGCTGTGGCGAGAGGCTCGGCGGGAGCACCGTGTGCGCATCGCGGTGATGGTGTCCCAGGCCGCGCCCGTCGTCCCGGGCACCTGGGCGGCGCTGGTCCTCGGTCTGGCGTCGGTCGCGCTCCTGCCGACGCGCGTGCAGTACTACGCCATCTCACCCCTGACGATGGTGCTGTGGCTCCTCGCCATGGTTCTCGTCCCGCCCGTGGCCTGCGTGGTGCTCCGCGGCTGGATCGGGCACGTGCCGGGCATGCCGCCCCCGGGCAAGCGCCTGCCCGGAGATCCCGGCGGCCCCGCGGCGCCCTGACCGGGCCGCCCCGGTTCACCCTCCGTCCGCGCCCGGCAAGGGGATGGTGAAGTCGTCCTCGACCGGCGGATCCAGTTCGTGCTCGCGCAGCCCGGTGGCGGCGAAGCAGCGCACCCTCACGGCGGCCGGTCCGACGTCGAACCGCAGGAAGCTCTTGAAGAACGGCGGGCTGTACGTCGCCGAGCCCGGGGAGAGCAGCCGCGTCAGCATCCGGCGGACGGGCAGGCGCACCCGGCGCCTGCGGTCCGGGCGGGCCGGCGCGCCCAGGACGCTCGCGACGAAGCGGGTCCGCAGCGTCACGGGCGCGTCGGTGACCCGGATCGCCTTCATGCCGAGCCGCCGGGCGAGAACCGCCGACGCCTCGTCCGGGGTCAGGTCGAACAGCCGGCGCAGGTGGAGCCGGCGGCCGTAGAGCCGGCTGTAGAAGGCGAGGGAGTCGCCGCGCATCGGGTAGCAGCGGAACCGGTCCTCGGTGACGCCGCCGACCTCCACCCTGGGGATCGTGTGGGTCGCGTGCATGAAGGCGCCGCCGCCGCCGGAGACGACGTACTCGATCCTGCGGCCGTCCACGTCCACCGGGTAGCGCTGGTAGTTGTGGATGTCGCCGCCGATCACGGCGACGAAGTTGCGCTCCGGGTCGCGGACGACCTCGTCGACCGTGCCGCCGCCCTCGATGGCGCACGGGCGGTGCTCGCCGTCCACGTAGATCGGGGAACCGGTGACGAGGATCTTGGGCCGGGGCCCCAGGGAGACCCGGCGCAGCCACTCGCCCTGCTCCCTGTCGAGGTCGCCGAGCAGCCCGGTGTCGATGCCTATGATCCGTATCGGCCCCGAGTCGATCGCCCAGTACGGGCCCGGCTGGGACGCCGTCTGCGAGGGCGCGGAGCGCATCCGCCGGGCCTCGTCGAGGCGGGCGTCGTCCGGCACTTCGGGCTTCGCCCAGAGCAGGGTGCGCCACCAGGCCGGGGTCAGCGCCCGGGGACGCGGGGCGGGCGGCAGGGCGGGGGCCCGGCAGAAGACCCGCATGAAGCCGGTGAGCCCGTCGTACCAGTCGTGGTTCCCGGGGATGGCGTAGATGGGCGCGCCGTAGTCCCGGTAGGGCCGGAAGAACTTCGTGTCGTACTCGTCGGCGCTGCCGACGGGGTAGAGCACGTCGCTGCAGATCACGGCGTAGCGCGTGCCGGTGCCCGCCTTCAGCATCCCCGGTACGACGGCGTACTGCGGGTCGTCGCCCTCGCCGGTGTCCCCGAGGAGCAGGAAGGAGAAGGTGTCGGGGTCGTCCCGTTCGATCACCAGGTCCGCGTCGGCCGCTCCCCGCTCCCGCTGACCGCTCACCCAGCGCTGCCGGTCCCGGCCCGTCGGGTCGCCGAACAGCGAGGCGAGCGGGCCGTTGCGGGCCTTCCACAGGGTCGCCGGGTCCAGCCACGACAGGTTGACCACGCGGGCCGGCATCAACTCCCGGTAGGCGCCGGGCCGCTGGTCCTCCCAGCCGGCGCCGGCCAGGGATTCACGTGAGGAGTCGGACACGGGCGCACTGTAGCAACCGCGTCGGGCGCCGACGCCGGCGCCCGACGCGACGCTCAGGCCTCAACGTCCTCCGGATACCAGCGCAGTTCCACCGTGTTGCCGTCCGGGTCCCGGACGTAGGTCGACATGGCGGAGCCGCGGGCGCCGAAGCGCCGGACGTTGCCCTCGAGGACCGTGAAGACCCCCGAGGCGATGACCTCCTCCCAGTCCAGCGGTTCCACGGTGAGGCAGATGTGGTCGACGTTGGACTCGCCGCGGGGCCCGGCGACCAGGTCGATGATGGTCTCCGGGCTGATCCGCACCGAGGGGAACGGGGCCTTCCCTGCCCGCCATTCGTCCACCCGCACCGGTTCCAGTCCGAGCGGCCCGGTGTAGAACGCCAGGGACCGCTCGACGTCCCCCACGTTGAGGACCAGGTGGTCGAAGGCCTTCACGCGCAGCACGGTCATGTCTCCTCCAGGGTGTGGTGTGCCGTGGACGTCCTCCACGATCCGCCCGAAGCGGTCCGCGATCAAGGCATGATCGGCACACGATCGTTGAGCCGGATCCGGCACCGGGGGGAAGGCGCCGGCGCGACGGCGGGCGGGAATTTCGACAACAGGCTCTAGAAGGGGGAGAGGCTCACCGCGGCGAGGGTGCCGTGCTCCACGGCCTCACGGGGAAGGGTCAGACCGAAGTGGCGTTCGCCCATCTCGAGGATCCCGGACTCCGCGTTGGCATCGGGCGCCGAGGTGCCGTCGGGGAGCAGCAGGCCCGCCTCCTGCAGGGCCGGCACCAGCCGGCCGGGGTCCTCCCCGCCGAGTTGGCCGGCCTCGACGCCCGGTTCGAAGTCACCCACGACGCGGCCGTCCTCGGCGTACAGGAACCATTGCGGCGGGGTGCCGCTGTTGAGGTACACGACCGCCTCCGTCCCCGGGAGACATCGCGCAGCGTCTGCCGCTCCATGCCCTCGGCGCTCAGGTGCTCCATGGCGAACGCCCACCCGCCGCAGGTGCCCAGCCGCGCCGCACCGGTGGCGCCCACGGGAGGAGTGGCGGGCGGATGGGCCGGCAGTCGCCTGCCGGCCCGTCCGCGGATCGATCCTCACCGGGGAAGCCGGGCGGCCGGTCCCCGGTCCCCGGCGGTCCGGACCGCTACGGCATGGTCAGCGTGGCGAGGGGGTGGTCGGCGGCGTCGAGGACGGTGACGCTGTGGAAGTAGCGGCCCACCGGCGCCGGAAGCGGCCTGGGGGTGGGCGTGGTGGCGTACCAGGCGCCCCATCCCGGGTGCCCCGGCAGCCGCACGACGGTGCCGGTGACCGTTCCGTCGTCGGTGACGACCTCGACCTTGGCCGCGCTGTCCGGGGCGACGTACACCCCGGACAGGAAGAACTGCTCGCCCACGGTTTCGGCTTGCAGCGACACGTTGGGCTCGTCGCGGTCGATGTTGCCGTCCACCACGCTGCGGAACTGCCCCTCGGGCATGTCGGGGGTGGTCCAGTGCTTGCCCTCCCGGGTGAGCCACAGCTCGACACCGGGGGCCGCGTGGACGCGCTCACCAGGCCGCACGATCCGCGCGGTCCGGGCCTTCGCGGTATAAGCGGCGGCGCCAGCGGTGAGGGGAGCCGCCGCCTTGCCCTGCGCCTGGGCCGGCTTCAGCGCTTGCGCCACCACTGGCACCCCTGTCAACGCCGCCGCTACCACCGCGGCCGTCACGTACTTCTTCATCCGGGTCATGGACAAGGCTCCTCGCAGGCTGTCGATCAGGTCACGGGAGTCGCGTCCACGCCCCTCCCACGCCCCAAACCCCACTCCGACGCGTTTCCGTTGTCGGATCCCGGGAACTTCGGCGAGTTGGCCTGAACCGTGCGGCGCCCGGCTCACGGACGGGCGGTGGGCCCGGCGCCCCGGAGGATCGCCACCGCTGCGGATCGAGAAGGGGTACGCAGCCGGCTGGTCGACGTCGGCGCAGATGAAGGAGTGAGTGCCCGGAACCGGATTCGAACCGGTACGCCCGCAAGGGGCAGCGAGGTTTAAGCTCGCCGTGTCTGCATTCCACCATCCGGGCATGGCGGCGCGAGAGCGCGGTACGAGCCTATCCGGCGAGGTGGGTGCCACAGGGCCCAGGATTCGTCATGTTGTCTGATTTTAAGGGTGCCTGACGGCACGTCAGATCGCCGCCGCTCGGAGGAAAGCACAGGCCCGGGGCGGTCCGGGCGACGGACCGGGCCCGCTGCACATGACGCGAAATCGCTTCCACCCTCGGGTGGGATCCCAGGGTGCCCGTCATCCCCAAGTAGGACGGAGGGGTCGCCGCGTACCTCTCGGGACTGCCTGCGGAACCAGGTTGTGGGCGGATCCCGGCGACGTCCCGCGTCGGGACGATGGAGGGGTCCGATCGACTCCCCCGTCCCGACAGGAGCAGCGTGCCGTGACCACCACCACCGCACACCCCACCGCCACGGCCACGGCCGCCCGCGCCACCGACCTGAGCAAGGTCTACGGGGAGGGCGAGACCCGGGTCGTCGCGCTCGACGCGGTGTCGGTCGAGTTCCGCACCGGCGAGTACACCGCGATCATGGGCCCCTCGGGCTCGGGCAAGTCCACGCTGATGCACTGCATGGCGGGGCTCGACACGGTCTCGTCCGGCTCGGCGCGGATCGGGGAGACCGAGCTGTCCACGCTGAAGGACAAGCAGCTCACCACCCTGCGCCGGGACAAGATCGGCTTCGTCTTCCAGGCGTTCAACCTGCTGCCGACGCTCACCGCCGCCGAGAACATCACGCTCCCGATGGACATCGCGGGACGCAAGGTCGACAAGAAGTGGCTCGACCGGATCGTCGAGACCGTCGGCCTGTCGGGGCGGCTGTCCCACCGGCCGTCGCAGTTGTCGGGCGGCCAGCAGCAGCGCGTCGCCGTCGCCCGGGCGCTGGCGAGCCGGCCGGAGATCATCTTCGCCGACGAGCCGACCGGCAACCTCGACTCCCGCTCCGGCGCGGAGATCCTCGGCTTCCTGCGCAACTCCGTGAAGGAGCTCGGCCAGACGGTCGTCATGGTCACCCACGACCCGGTCGCCGCCTCCTACGCCGACCGCGTGGTCTTCCTCGCGGACGGGCGGATCGTCGACGAACTGCACGGCCCGACCGCGGACACGGTGCTGGAGCGCATGAAGCGCTTCGACGCCAAGGGCCGCACCAGCTGACCGACCGCCGACACCGAGACGACCGAGAGACCCCGCCTGCCATGTTCCGTACCGCCCTGCGCAATGTCCTCGCGCACAAGGCCAGACTGCTGATGACCGTGCTCGCCGTGATGCTCGGCGTGTCCTTCGTCTCCGGCACCCTGGTGTTCACCGACACCATCGGCGACGCCTTCCGCAAGGCCTCCGCCAAGAGCTACGCCGACGTGTCGGTCGCCGTCACCCCCGGGGACACCGACCACCCGCTCCCCCAGCGGCTGCTGGACGAGATCGACCGGCTGCCCGGCGCCGAGTCCACCACCGCCACCGTCACCGGCTTCACCGCGGTCGCCGACAAGAAGGGCCGGCTGGTCGGCGACGGCTGGTCCACCCGCGGCGGCAACTACGCCGGGGAGGACCGCTACCCGATACACGAGGGACGCCCCCCGCGGAGCTCCTCCGAGGTCGCGCTCGACTCCAGGACGGCGGAGCGGACGGGTTACACCGTCGGCGACACCGTACGGATGTCGGTCGACGGACCGGTCATGGAGCAGAAGGTCACCGGTGTCTTCACCACCGACGACGGCAATGTGGCCGCCGGCGGCAGCCTGGTGCTCTTCGACACCGCCACGGCGCAGAAGCTCTTCGCCAAGCCGGGCACGTACGACGAGATCGACGTCAAGGCGGCACCCGGCACCACGGAGTCCGCGCTGCGGGCCGAGGTCGAGAAGCTGCTGCCGCGCCACGCCGAGGACGCCTCCGCGACGACCGGCGGGAAGCTGGCCGACCAGGAGGCTCGGCAGATCGCCGACGACCTCGGCAGCTTCAACACCACGCTGCTGACCTTCGCCGGCATCGCGCTCTTCGTCGGCATCTTCATCATCGCCAACACCTTCACGATGCTGGTCGCCCAGCGCACCAAGGAGCTGGCCCTGCTGCGCGCGGTCGGCGCGAGCCGCCGCCAGGTGACCCGGTCGGTCCTGGTGGAGGCGCTCGTCGTGGGCGTGGTGGCCGGGTTCACCGGGTTCCTGCTGGGCATCGGCATCGCGGCCGTGATGCGCACGGTGCTCGCCTCGACCGGCGCGACACTGCCCGACGGCTCGCTGGTCGTCCAGCCGGGCACGGCCGGCGCGGCGCTCGCGGTCGGCGTGGGCGTCACCGTGCTCGCCGCATGGCTGCCGGCCCGCCGCGCCGCCAAGATCCCGCCGGTGGCGGCGATGGGCAGTGTGCACGCCCCGGCCACGGTCAAGGGCCTCGTCCTGCGCAACACCCTCGGCGCGCTCCTGTCGGCCTCGGGCATCGCCCTGGTGCTGGTCGGCTCCGGGCTGAAGGAGAACGGCAACACGGTTCTGGGCGGCGGCGCGGCGCTGCTGCTGGTAGGCGTCTTCGTCCTCACCCCGCTGCTGTCCCGGCCGGTGATCGCCGCGGCCGGACCGCTGCTGCGGCCCCTCGGCGTGACGGGCAAGCTCGCCCGGCAGAACGCGGTGCGCAACCCGCGGCGTACCGCCGCGACCGCGTCCGCCCTGATGATCGGGCTGACCCTGATCACCGCACTGACCGTGGTGGCCACCTCCGTCAAGAGCACGGTCGACGAGCTGGCGGCCGCCCATCTGAAGTCCGACTACCAGATCTCGATGGCCACCTACCAGGAGCTCTCCCCCGAGGTGGCCGAGCAGGTCGCCGCTCTCGACGGCGTCACCGTCTCCAGCGCGCTGCGCAACGCGCGCACGGAGCTGGGCGGCGAGACCGAGTGGATCACCGGCGTCGACGCGCCGCAGATCGGGCGGCTGCTGTCGCTGGACTTCGTCCACGGCTCCCTGGCGGCGGTGCACGGCGAGTCGGTGGTCGTGGACACCGACACCGCCAAGCGGCGCGGCTGGCACGCCGGGCAGAGCGTGCCGGTGCGCTACGCCGACGGCACCAAGGGGCGGTTGACGATCGGCGGCGTCTACGAGGGCGGCGACCTCATCAACGGCGTGATCGTGGACAACGCCACGGTCACCCCGCACACCCCGAAGGCCGGGGACATGCGGGTGCTGGTGAAGATGGCCGGCGGCGCGGACGAGGCGAACCGCGACGCCCTGGTGAAGGCGCTCGGCGGGAACCCGGTCGTCAAGGTGCAGGACAAGGCGGACACCTCCCGCGAGATCAGCTCCACGATCGACCTGATGCTGAACATCCTCTACGGGCTGCTCGCCATGGCCGTGCTGGTGGCGGTGCTCGGGGTGGTCAACACCCTGGCAATGTCGGTCTTCGAGCGCAAGCACGAGATCGGCATGCTGCGGGCGATCGGGCTGGACCGGTCCGCGGTCAAGCGGATGATCCGGCTGGAGTCGCTGGTGATCTCGCTCTTCGGCGCGGTACTGGGCATCGGCCTCGGCGTGTTCCTCGCCTGGGCCGTCGGCGGCCTCATCCGGGCGGATCTGTCGAGCTACGCGCTGGTGCTGCCCTGGGACCGGATCGGGGTGTTCCTCGCCATCGCCGCCGTGGTGGGCGTGCTGGCCGCGCTGTGGCCGGCCCGGCGGGCGGCCCGGCTGCACATGCTGGAGAGCATCAAGGCCGAGTAGCCGACGCGAGGACCGGCGGGGCGGGAAAGGGCGGGGCGGGGGCCGGGGGGGGCCCCGCCCCGCCCGGGGGGGGGGGTAGGGGGGGGGGGGGGGGCGGGGGCGGCCCCCGCCCCGCCCTTGTCAGGCCCCCTTGCCCAGGCCCAGCCACTCGGCCCGGGTGCGCGGCATCCCGGAGCCGCCGTCCTTCGTCGGGCGGACGGCGAGCACCTGGTTGACGCCGATGCGGTTCTGCTCGAAGGCGAGCGCGGACGCCGCCATGTAGAGCCGCCAGACCCGGGCGCGGCCGGCGCCGGCGAGCCGGACGGCCTCGGGCCAGTGGGTCTCCAGGTTGGTGACCCACTGGCGGAGGGTCAGGGCGTAGTGCTCGCGGATCGCCTCCACGTCGCGCACCTCGAGCCCGGCCTCCTCCAGCCGGGAGACGGTGGAGCCGACCGGGGCCAGCTCGCCGTCGGGGAAGACGTACCGGTCGATGAACTCGTCGACGTGGTAGGCGTCCTCGTCGGCCCACGGCCGGCGGGCGATCTGGTGGTTGAGCAGCCGCCCGCCGGGCCGCAGCAGCCGATGGAGCACTCCGGCGTACTCCCGGTAGCGCTCGTGGCCCACGTGCTCGGCCATGCCGATCGACGAGATGGCGTCGTACGGCCCGTCGTCGACCGCCCGGTAGTCCTGGACGCGGATGTCGATGCGGTCGGTGAGGCCGGCGTCCGCGACGCGCTTGCGCGCGTAGGACGCCTGCTCGGTGGAGAGCGTGATGCCGGTGGCGTGGACGCCGTAGTGCTCGGCGGCGTGCATCACCATGGAGCCCCAGCCGCACCCGACGTCGAGCAGCCGCCGGCCGGGCCTCAGGTCCAGCTTGCGGCAGATGAGGTCGAGCTTGGCCGCCTGGGCGTCCTCCAGGGTCGCGTCGGGCCCCTCCCAGTAGGCGCACGAGTAGACCATGGACGGGCCGAGCACTCGCTCGTAGAAGTCGTTGCCGACGTTGTAGTGGTGGCTGATCGCCTGCCGGTCGCGGATCGGGCTGTGCAGCACGCCGTTGCGTCTGCGGACCTCCTCCCGCGGCGGGGGCGGTGGCAGTCCCGGGCCGGCGAGGGCGAGCGCCTCGCGGGCGAGCCGGTAGGTCTCGGGGTCCCGTACGAGGCCGAGCAGACGGCGCGGTGACGCCCCGTCGCCCTCGGCTGGCCGCTCCCAGAGGATGCCGGAGAGCCGGTCCAGCGCCTCGTAGAGGTCGCCGTCCACGTCCAGTTCACCCGAGACCCAGCCGCGGGCCAGGCCGAGCTCGCCGGGCTTCCACAGCAGCCGGCGCAGAGCCCTGCGATGCCGTACGACCAGGGTCGGGGCGTCCGGCGGCCCGGTCTCGCTGCCGTCCCACGCGCGGACGCGCAGCGGGAAGGGGAAGCCGAGCGCCTGCTCGGCGAGGGCGGTCAGTCGTCCGGCCGTATCGGCCATGGCGCGTACCTCCGTGCCTCCATGAAGACGGGTCCACTGGGCTGGAAACGGGTGTGGGATACAACGACATTCCCGCCCTACCGCTTCTTTACCTCTACCCATCTCATGTCCGGAGCTCGCAGGCCAGGGACACGGGCACGACGAAGGGCGCCCGCCCCACGGATGGCGGACGCCCTTCGGCCGAACTGCTACCTGCTCAGGAGGCCTTGGCCTTGGCGGCCTCGGCCTTGACCGCCGCGGCCGGAACCGGCCTGGCGGCCTCGTAGAACTCCTCGCGCGGGTTCTCGATGGCGCCGAGGGAGACGACCTCGCGCTTGAGGAACATCGCGAGCGTCCAGTCGGCGAGGACCCGGATCTTGCGGTTGAAGGTCGGTACCGCCATGCCGTGGTAGCCACGGTGCATGTACCAGGCCAGACGGCCCTTGAACTTCAGCTTCAGCTTGCCGAAGCGGATCAGGGCGACACCCTTGTGCAGACCGAGACCGGCCACCGCGCCCTTGTTCGGGTGGCTGTACTCCTTCTGCGGGAAGCCGCGCATGCCGGACACCACGTTGTCGCCGAGCACCTTGGCCTGGCGCAGCGCGTGCTGGGCGTTCGGCGGGCACCAGGCGCCGGGACCGGAGGCCAGGTCCGGGACCTGGGCGTTGTCACCGGCGGACCAGATGTAGTCGGTGCCCTGGACCTGCAGCGTCGGGGCGGTGTCCACGTGGCCGCGCGGGCCCAGCGGCAGGCCGTACTTGGCGAGCGCCGGGTTGGGCTTGACGCCCGCGGTCCACACGATGGTGGAGGCGTCGACCTCCAGGCCGTTGGCGAGCACCACGTGCTTGTCGACGCAGGAGGTCATGGAGGTGCTGAGGTAGACCTCGATGCCGCGCTCGCGCAGGTGCTCCAGGCCCCAGGTGCCGAGCTCGGGACCGACCTCGGGGAGGATCTTGTCCGCGGCGTCGACGAGGATGAAGCGCATGTCCTCGCGCTTCACGTTCGTGTAGTACTTGGCCGCGTCGCGGGCCATGTCCTCGACCTCGCCGATGGTCTCGGCCCCGGCGAAGCCACCGCCGACGAAGACGAAGGTGAGCGCCTTGCGGCGGACGTCCTCGTCGGTGGTGGAGTCGGCCTTGTCGAGCTGCTCCAGCACGTGGTTGCGCAGGCCGATGGCCTCCTCGACGCCCTTCATGCCGATGCCGTGCTCGGCGAGGCCGGGGATCGGGAAGGTGCGGGAGACGGCGCCGAGCGCGACCACCAGGTAGTCGAACGGCAGCTCGTAGGACTCGCCCACGAGCGGCTCGACGAGCGCGACCTTGCGGTCCTGGTCGATGGTGGTGACCCGGCCGGTGAGGACCTCCGCCTTGGGGAGCACGCGGCGCAGCGGCACCACGACGTGGCGGGGGGAGATGCTGCCGGCGGCGGCTTCCGGCAGGAAGGGCTGGTACGTCATGTAAGAGCGGGGGTCGACGACGGTGACCGTCGCCTCCGCGTAACGCATCTTCTTGAGGATGCGCCGCGCCGCGTACAGGCCGACGTACCCTCCGCCTACTACGAGGATCCTGGGACGCTCCGTGGTGCTCATGCTTCGAGTATTCACCACGCCCCCGGGGGTACCTCGTGAGCCCCTTCACAAGGTTTCCGGTGCCCTCTGCTACACTGCGCCGCTTCGTGACCAGGGCCACAGCGGTCATGGGGAACCCGGCGCCCCGCACAGGCGTTGAGCGCCCCCTCCGACCAGCGGCGATCGGCATCCGTGGGCACCCCGCAAGCCTCCCGCAACACAGGCGAAACACTTGCGCACAAAGGGTTTTGGGGGCCCCGGGAGCCTCTGGCCTTGGAAAGTTGGGCCGTCCGGCGGGAACTTTCATGTGAAGAAATTCACGAACTTTTCGGGGCGGGCGTGTCACGCCCGCCCCGAAACCCTGCTCAGATGGTAAACGCCCTGCTCAGGCGATACTCCAGGCGATGCCGTCGAGGATGTCGTGCTCGCTCACCACGACCTCCCGCGCGCCCGTCCGTTCCATGATCCGGAGCAGCACCAGGGCACCGGCGCCGATCACGTCGACCCGCCCCGGGTGCATCACCGGGATCGCGGCGCGCTCGGCGTGCGTGGCTGCCAGCAGACGTCCGCTGATCTCCCGTACGGTCCCGACCGGGATGCGGGAGTGGTGGATGGCGGCCCAGTCGTACGCGGGCAGGTCCAGCGCGATCGCGGCCACCGTGGTCACGGAGCCGGCGAGGCCGACCAGGGTGCGGGCCTCGCGCAGCGGGACCGTCCGCTCGGCGAGGTCGAGGGCGGCGTCGATGTCCCGCGTCATGGCGGCGATCTGCTCCGCGGTGGGCGGGTCGGTGACCTGGCCGTCGCGCACCAGGTGACGCTCGGTCATCCGCACGCAGCCGACGTCGACGGACCGGGCGGCGGTGACGTGTTCGTCGCCGACGACGAACTCGGTCGAGCCGCCGCCGATGTCGACGACCAGGAACGGCCGCTGGAGGTCGTCCCGTCCGGTCAGCTCCTTGGTGGCACCGGTGAAGGAGAACTCCGCCTCCTGGTCGCCGGTGATCACCTCGGGCTCGACGCCCAGGATGTCCACGACCCCGCGCACGAAGTCGTCCCGGTTGGAGGCGTCGCGGGACGCGGAGGTGGCCACGAAGCGGACCCTGCTCGCCCCCAGTTCCCCGATGACGGCGGCGTACTCCCGGCACGCCGCGAAGGTCCGCTCCAGGGCCTCGGGGGCGAGCCGGCCGGTGCGGTCCACGTCCTGGCCGAGCCGCACGATGGTCATCCGGCGGTCCAGGTCCTTGATCTCGCCGGTCGCGGGGTCCGCGTCCGCGACGAGCAGGCGGATGGAGTTGGTACCGCAGTCGATGGCGGCGACCCGGGTCACCGGCGGTCCCCCTCCTCCTGCTCGGTGCCGCCGCAGGGGCTCACGCACGGGCCCTTGCGCCACCACTCGGGGAGCATCGCGATCGTCTCGTCGCCCAGCGGGTTGACCCCGGGGCCGGCCGCCAGCGAGTGGCCGACCAGGACGTGCAGGCACTTCACGCGGTCCGGCATGCCGCCGGCGCTGGGGAAGCCCTCCAGCACCTCGATGGCGTCGCGGCGGGCGATGTAGTCCTCGTGCGCGGCGCGGTAGGCGGCGGCGAGCTCCTCGTCCTCGGCGAGGCGGGCCGTCATCTCCTTCATAACGCCCTCGGCCTCGAGGGTGCCGATCGCCGAGGCGGCACGCGGGCAGGTCAGGTAGTACAGGGTCGGGAAGGGCGTCCCGTCCTCCAGGCGCGGGGCCGTCTCCACCACATCCGGGTTGCCGCACGGGCAGCGGTGGGCGATGGCCCGCAGGCCGCGCGGAGGGCGGCCGAGCTGCTCCTTGAACGCGGCGATGTCCGCCTCGGTGGGCGGGGCGTGCTCGGTCTGCGGCGGGGGCTTGTCCATGCCTGGGCGTGTCTCTTTCGGGGGCTTGCGTCAACGGTGTGCTGCGGCGGCGTCCGCGTGGTCGACGCCGTCCCACAGGTTGGCGTACCAGGGGCGGCGGGCCGCGCTGTCGCTGCGGCGGGCGCCGGGGTCCTGGGGGGCCGCGGCCCCGGTGGGCTTGACCACCGTATACGCCGTCTCGCCCGGCAGTACGTAGTGCAGACGGGCCCGGGCCTGCGCCTTGACGTACTCCGGGTCCTGCCAGCGGGCCTTCTCCTCCCGCAGTTCGTCCACCCGCTTGCGGGCCTGCTCCGCCTGGCGTCGCTGGTCGGCGATCTGCGAGCGCTGCGCCACGTACTGACGGGTGGGGTACGCGAGGGCCACGACGAGGGCGCAGACGACCAGCGCCAGCAGCGCGGCCCGGCCCGTCAGGCGGTTGCGGCCGCGGGACAGCGACGGCCTCGGCCGGCCGGCCGCCCGGTACACGCGGGCCTGGGCCTGCGCGCCGAAGGCGCGGATGCGCGTCGCGGTGGAGAAGCGATCCGGCACGTGCACCTCCGGTGGGGGTTCGTCATGGCCGTTCCTACCGCACGGTGCCGCCCGCCGCGGGTGCGGCGGGCGGCACCGGAGGGCGTCAGCCCTTGAAGCGGGGGAACGCGGAGCGGCCGGCGTACACCGCGGCGTCGTCGAGGATCTCCTCGATGCGCAGCAGCTGGTTGTACTTGGCGACGCGCTCGCTGCGGGCCGGGGCGCCGGTCTTGATCTGGCCGCAGTTGGTGGCGACGGCCAGGTCGGCGATGGTGACGTCCTCGGTCTCGCCGGAACGGTGCGACATCATGCACTTGTAGCCGTTGCGCTGGGCCAGCTCGACCGCGTCGAGGGTCTCGGTCAGGGAGCCGATCTGGTTGACCTTGACCAGCAGCGCGTTGGCCGTGCCGCTGTCGATGCCGCGCTGCAGGCGCTCGGGGTTGGTGACGAACAGGTCGTCGCCGACGAGCTGGACCTTGTCACCGAGCTGCTCGGTGATGGTCTTCCAGCCGTCCCAGTCGTCCTCGAACAGCGGGTCCTCGATGGAGACCAGCGGGTAGGCGTCGACCAGCTCGGCGTAGTACGCGGTGAGCTCGGCGGCGGAGAGCGCCTTGCCCTCGAACTGGTAGGCGCCGTCCTTGTAGAACTCGGAGGCGGCGACGTCGAGCGCCAGCGCGATGTCCTGGCCCGGGGTGTAGCCGGCCTTCTTGATCGCCTCGACGATGAGGTCCAGCGCGGCGCGGTTGGAGTCCAGGTTGGGCGCGAAGCCGCCCTCGTCGCCGAGGCCGGTGGACAGGCCGCGCTCCTTCAGGACCGCCTTGAGGGTGTGGTAGACCTCGGCGCCCCAGCGCAGGGCCTCGGAGAAGGACTCCGCGCCGATGGGGGCGATCATGAACTCCTGGATGTCCACGTTGGAGTCGGCGTGCGAGCCGCCGTTCAGGATGTTCATCATCGGGACGGGCAGCACGTGGGCGTTCGGGCCGCCCAGGTAGCGGAAGAGCGGCAGGTCGGAGGCCTCGGAGGCGGCGTGGGCCACGGCCAGCGAGACGCCGAGGATGGCGTTGGCGCCGAGGGAGGACTTGTCCGGGGTGGCGTCCAGGTCGAACATCGCCTGGTCGATCAGGCGCTGCTCGGTCGCGTCGTAGCCGACCAGCTCGGGGCCGATCTGCTCGATGACGGCCAGCACGGCCTTCTCCACGCCCTTGCCCAGGTAACGGCTCTTGTCGCCGTCGCGGAGCTCGAGGGCCTCGAACGCACCGGTGGACGCACCGGAGGGGACGGCTGCACGGCCCGTGCTGCCGTCGTCGAGGCCGACCTCGACCTCGACGGTGGGGTTGCCTCGCGAGTCGAGGATTTCCCGGGCTACGACGACGTCGATGGACGGCACGTGAGTCTCCTTCTGGTGTCTCTTCGTTTCGGCATGAGCCTAACCGACCCGAAAAGCCCCGGCCGGGCACGCTCGGGGGATGGACATGCCCGTGGTGGGAAAGGAGGAGAAAGTTCAGCCCGATGTCAGCCGGCGTCCGCCGGGGCGGGATGGCACCCGGCCCCGGCGGCGCGCGGCCGGCTCAGTGGCCCAGGTTCAGGTACTGCCCGGCGGCGATCGCGTTCGGGTCGTCGCCGATGACGTCGCGGTTCGCGTTGTACAGGCCGCGCCAGCCGCCCGGCACGTGCTGCTCCATCGCGATCTCGCAGAGCGAGTCGCCCTCCTGCACCAGGTAGCGGCCGCCGGTGGTGCTCTTCGCGGTGGCGTCGTTGTCCCGGCTCGTGTCGGCCTTCTTGGCGTCCGTGCGCGTGTCGGCCTTCTTGGCGTCCGTGCGCGTGTCGGCGGCGAACGGGACGACTCCCCAGGCGGCCTCGCCCTCGACGAAGTGGGCCGGCAGGCCCGAGGCGCCGGGCCGGGTGCCCGCGGAGCCCGACGAGCCCGTGGCGGCGTCCTGGGTCGCGGTGCCGCCGGTGATGCCGTCCGGCTTGCGGTGCTTGCCGGCGCCCTTGACCTTGCCCCCGGTGGAAGACGTCGCGGAGGCGTCGGGGCTCTTGTCGGTGTTGTCGTCGTCGTCGGAGGCGGCCGTGTCCTCGTCGCCGGTGGCCGGGGTGGTGGTGCCCGTGGTGCCGTCGCCGGAGCCGGTGTCGTTCGTGCCCTCGTCGCCGGTGCCGGTGCTGCCGCCCGGGTCGGGTGTGGCACCGTCGTCGCCGCCGTGCAGGAGGTCGTTCAGGGCGTCGGTGAGGCCGGCGGTGTCGGCGCAGCCGGACCACGCGTCCGGACCGAGTTCCCCGAGGATCTTCTCCGCCACGGATATCTGCTCGTTGCGGCTGGCGAGGTCGGGACGCTCCGCGTACTGATCGCCGCCGTACTGCTGCCAGGTCTCCTCGGTGATCTGCAGGCCGCCGTAGAAGCCGTTGCCGGTGTTGGCGCTCCACAGGCCGCCGCTCTCGCACACGGCGACCGCGTTCCAGGTGCTGTTGGCGTCGGCGGCGCTGGCGCCGCTCGCTGCGAAGAGGGGGAGCGTGAGGCCCGCCCCGGTCGCCGCGACCGCGACCACCGCGGTCGGGGCCTGACGCGGCTTGCGGTGTCGGCCGTTCCCGGACTTCAGCATGCGCCATCGCCTTTCACTTTCGAATACTGCGATGGCGCCCGACCGTAGTGGTCTTGGCCCATGCATCACAAGTCGATGTCTCACGGATCACGCCGAGATCACGTTCTGACGCGACGTCAGTCACTTTCCGGTGTGAAGGAGACCGGCAGCGTCCGCAGACCGCGCATGATCAGGCCGCCGCGCCATCTCAGGTCGGCCGGATCCGCCGCCAGTCGGAGGTCCGGCAGCCGGGTCAGCAGGGTCGCCAGGGCGGACTGCGCCTCGAGCCGGGCGAGTGGGGCGCCGAGGCAGTAGTGGATGCCGTGACCGTACCCGAGGTGCTGGTTGTCGCGGCGCGACAGGTCCAGGGCGTCCGGGTCGGCGAAGCGGGCCGGATCGCGGTCGGCGGCCGCCAGGACGACGAGCACCGGGTCGCCGGTGGCGACGGACTGACCGCCCACGGTGAGCGGTTCGGTCGCGAAGCGCCAGGTGGCCAGCTCCACCGGGCCGTCGTAGCGCAGCAGTTCCTCGACGGCGGTGCCGAGCGGCTCGCGTTCGCCGCGGGCGAGGGAGTCCTGGAGCAGCCGCCGCTGCTCCGGGTGGCGCAGCAGTGTGTAGGTGCCGTTGCCGATGAGGTTGACGGTGGTCTCGAAGCCCGCGAAGAGCAGGATGAAGGCCATCGCGGCGGCCTCGTTCTCGGTGAGGTGCTCGCCGTGGTCACTGGCGCGGATCAGCCCGGAGATCAGGTCGTCCCCGAGGTCCGAGCGCTTGCGGTGGATCAGTTCCAGCAGGTAGGCGCGCATCTTCTTCACCGAGCGCGCCACTCCCCCGCGCGGCCCGCCGCCGTGCCGGATCATCATGCCCGCCCAGTCGCGGAAGTCGTCCTGGTCCTCGGCGGGGACGCCCAGCAGGTCGCAGATGGCGTAGATCGGCAGCGGGAACGCGAACTCATGGATGAGATCCGCCTCGCCCTTGGCGGCGAAGCCGTCGATCAGCCGGTCGGTGAGCTCCTGCACCCGCGGGGCGAACTCCGCCACCCGGCGCGGGGTGAAGGCCTTGGAGACCAGCCGCCGCAGCCGGGTGTGATCGGGCGGGTCGATGTTGAGCAGGTGCGTCATCAGGTCGGCGCTGCGCTCACCCGGGATGCCCACCTTGCCCTTGGCGTGGGCGCGTTCGGAGTGGTGGACGGGGTTCTTGCTGAGCCGCCCGTCGGCGAGCGCCTGCCTGGCGTCCGCGTACCGGGTCACCAGCCACGCCTCGACCCCGCTGGGCAGGGTCGTACGGTGCACCGGGGAGTGCTCGCGCAGCCAGGCGTACGCGGGGTACGGGTCGGTCGCGAACTGCCAGGTGAAGAGTTCGGGGGCGGCCGGGATGCCCTGGGGGCCGGTCTCGGGGGTCACGCTGTCATGCACCCCATGACGTTAGCCGGTCGCGGCTGAGCCGGTCGGCGAGGCGGGTCGTCTCCGGGAGGCGGTAGGACGGGGCGAGCGCGAGCACATGCCGGCAGGCGGTGTCCAGGTCGATGCCGTGGCCGGTCGAGACGTACACGGGCTTGACCCCGGTCTGCGTCCGCAGGACCCGGCCCACGGTCTCCCCCGCGTCCACCAGCGGCACGGCCGATCCCCGGGTCTCGCCGAGCGCGTCCTGGTCCCAGCCGCCGACGAAGGGCGTCTTCGCCACTCCCGCGGCCGGGAGGCCGGTGAGCACCCCGAGGTGGCAGGCGAGCCCGAAGCGGCGCGGGTGCGCCAGCCCCTGGCCGTCGCAGAGCAGCAGTTCGGGCGTGACGGAGAGCTTCTCCAGCGCGTCGATCAGCACGGGCAGCTCCCGGAAGGCGAAGAGACCGGGGATGTACGGGAAGCCGGCCCGGGCGGTGGCGGTGACCTGCTCGACGGGGGCCAGCGTCGCGGTGTCGAGCACGACGACGGCGGCGGCCACGGTGTCGCCCTCGACGCCGTGGCCGCCGCCGTAGGCGACGTCCAGCCCCGCCACGTACCGGGGGCTTTGGGGTCCGGGCCCGCTGTGGTCGGCCAGCGGGCGGAGCCGGTCCTGCAGCGCCAGCGCCTCCTGCTCGTCGCGCGGCCATGCGTGCGGTACGTCGATGCGCATGGCCGCCACCCTAGGCCGTGCCGTCACAGGAGCTCCCCCGGCTACCGCCGGGAGGTGCCGCCTGGTGCGGGGTATCGCACGTCGGAGAGTCGTCCTCGTAGTGGGCTACTCGGACGATTCGACAACTCCCCCCGGCCGAAGGCTGGAGGGAGTGCCGTGCCTGGGGGCACCTCCCGGCGAAGCTGGGGGAGCGCGTGTGACGACACTGCCCAGAGCGGCCCGCGGCCCGCGGCCCGCAGCTTGGCCCGGTGGCCGCGGCTCAGTGCTCTTCCTTGCCGCTCTCCTCCTGTCCGGGACCGGAACGGGTCGGGGCGCCTCTGGAGACGCCGCCCGGGGCCCCGCCCGCGGCGCCCGCCGGGGTACGGGTGCCGCCCTCGGGGCGTCGGGTGCCCTCGGGGCCGCGGGCGCCCGCCGGACCGGGGGTGCCCTCGGCACTGCGGGTGCCCGCCGGGGTGCGGGTGCCCTCGGGGCTGCTCACGCCGTGGGAGCCCCAGTTCCCGAAGCCCTTCAGCGAGTGCGGCAGCCGCCGGACGCCGTCCTGCGGCCACTCGTCCGGTTCCCGCCACTCGGTGAGGGAGTGCCGCTCGCCTTCCTGGTGCCCGGGCCCGTGATCGGCCGGGGTCTCCCGGCCGTATTCCTGGCGGGTGTGCCATGCCCCGCCGCGGGGCTGCGGTTTCTGCTCGGGGGGCGGTTCCTTGCTGCGGGCCCACATCCCGATCGACACGGCGCCGACAAGGATCCCGACGAGGAAGATGCCCACCACCAGCGGCGCGATGCCGACGATGTAGTCGTGCGGCACGGCCAGCTGGATCTGCTCCAGTGCTCGCATCATATGACCCATTTACCCGATCTGCCCCAACTCACTCGGAACAGCCGGGGACGACCCGTCACAGCAGGTCAGGCCTGCTTCTCGGCCTCCAGGATCGCGTCCCGGTAGCGGCGCGCGGCGGCGCGCAGAGCGGACTCCGGGTCGATGCCGGCCGCCTGGGCGGCGAGCGCGAGCGCCAGCAGGCGGTCACCCGTGTCCGCGGCGTCCCGCTCCGGGACGGGGACGGTCAGGCCCGCCTGGCGGGCCCGGGAGCCGAGTTTGGCGGCGAGCGCGAGCGCGGGCTGGCCGAGGGGGATGCCCTCGGTGACGGAGCCGCGCTCCTTCTCCACCGCCTTGGTGCGCAGCCAGTGCGCCCGGACGTCCTCCGGCGTCTCGGCGACCTCGTCGCCGAAGACGTGCGGATGCCGGTGGATCAGCTTGTCCACGATGGTGGCGGCCACGTCGTCCACGGAGAACGGCTCCTCCGGGTCCTCCTCCGCGATCCGCGCGTGGAACACGACCTGCAGCAGCACGTCGCCGAGCTCCTCGCGCAGCGCGTCGCGATCGCCCTCCTCGGCGGCCTCGGCGAGCTCGTAGATCTCCTCGATGCCGTACTTGACCAGGTCCTGGCTGGTCCGGACGCTGCTCCAGGGGCACTCGCGGCGGATCCGGTCCATCACCTGCACGAGGTCGAGCAGCCGCGCGCCCGGCAGGTCGTACGAGCCGGGCAGCAGCTCCAGGTCGGGCATCCGGACCCGGCCGGAACCGCCGAGCCGGGCCAGTTCGTCGGTGACGGCGCCGTCGCCCTCGCCGCCGGTCAGGTAGACCACGGTGCGCCCGTCCGCGGTGAGGTCGACCAGTTCCCGTCCGGTGGGCGCGGCCGGCTCGACGGCGACCCCGGCCTCGCGCAGGTACGGCAGCTGCGGATTCCCGGGGTCGGGGCAGACGACGAGGTCGGCGGCGCGCAGCAGCTCCCAGGCGGGCCACGAGAGCAGGCCGGGGGCGACCCGGTGGGTGGTGGTCAGCAGTACCAGGCGGCCCGGGCGGGCGGAGTCATCGGAGTGGTCCACCCGTCGAAACTACCTCGCCCCGGGACGGCGCCGGGCCCGGCCCCGTGCGTACCACCGGGCCCGGGCCCCGTGCGTCCTAGGCGCCGGCGGTGCGGCGGCTCACCTCGGTCAGCCACGGGTCCTTGGTGGCGTCCAGGTCGAGCTTGTCGGAGTTCCACTTCCCGTAGCGCGGGTTGACGTCGATGTGGAGCTTCTTCGAGGTGTCGCGCAGCACCTTGATCAGCGCCGCCTGGCCCTCCGGGGTCTGCACGTCGGCGCCGTAGTGGCCGGCGACCTTCTGCATCAGCAGGTCGGTGCGGATGCTCTCGTCGATGTCGGCGGGCACCATCGCGTAGGTCTGCAGCAGCTGGGCCTCCAGCGCCGCCTTGCCGCCCGCCTGCTGCTCGGTCGCCCCGCGGGCCTCCTGGAGTTCGTGCCGGGTGACGGAGACATCCACGTCCTCGGCGGCCCGCTCGATCACCCGGTTCTGCACCAACCGGTGCACGACGTTGCGCTGCAGGTCGCTGCTGCCCTCGATGAGCTGCGCCGCCTGCGGCGACTTCTCCTGCGCGGCGCGCACGGCGGCGACCTTCGCCTGGACCGTCTCCACGGTGATCTGCTTGCCGTCCACGACCGCCGCGGCACCGGCGTGCGGTGTGCCGCAGGAGGTCAGCAGTGGCGCGGCGAGCAGCACGGCTGCGGCGGCGGTGGCGGAGAGCGCAGTCCTGCGGCGGAGCATTTTGCCTCCCGGCAAGGGATCGAGCGACGGTGCACGACCTGGCAGTGATGCTGTGATGCAGTGATCGAGGATATTGAGCGGGGCGCCGGGATATCCAGCACTCTGCACAACACACTGCACAAACGATCCTCGGCAGCTCAGGTGTCGCAGGCGACCCCGTCGCCGTCCCGGTCGAGCGCCCTGGAGTAGCCGGGGTCGCCGCGGCGCAGCGGGGCCGCGCCGGCCTCCCGTACCGCGGCGCAGTTCGCGTACGAGTCACCCGCTGCGGGGGCGGTGCCGTCCTTGCCGTCGCCGGAGTCCTCCCCGCCGCTGCCGCCGTTCCCGCCGTTCCCACCGCCGGACGCCACCGGCCTGCCGGCGTCCGGCAGGGGCTCGTCGGGGCAGGTGTCCAGCACCTTCGTCATGGCGGCCTTCTCGGCCTCGGTGACCCACAGCCCGTACTTCTTCTTCACCGCGACCTGGCGGGCCACATACGGGCAGCGGAAGCCCTTGTCCGGCGGCAGCCAGGTGGCCGCGTCGCCGTCGCCCTTGCCCCGGTTGGTCGGGCCGTCGACGGCGAGGAGGTTCAGCGGGTCGTTGGCGATCTGCGTGCGCTTGTCGCGGGACCAGTACTTCGCGCCCTTCTGCCAGGCGTCGCTGAGCGCCACGACGTGGTCGATGTCGACCGTGCTGCGGCCGCGCGTGAACCCGATCTCCTTGCCGGTGTAGGGGTCGTCGAGGGTGCCCGAGGCGACGACGCAGTCGCCGCCCCGGTCGGCGCGGAAGGAGGTGCCCGTCAGGTCGCGGCGGAGTATGTCGTCGCGGGTTATCTGCAGCTCCTTCATAGATGCGATGCACATGAGGCACGGCCGTAACCCCCTCCTGTCCCTCACTGTTATCGGTCATGCCGTGAGGCACATGAGCGACTTCGGAGACAGGAAGCAGATCCATGACGTTATGCACAGAGAAGGCCGTCTCGCCCACCACCGGCGAGACCACCTGGCTCCTGGTCGACGAAGAGACGTACGCGCCTCACCCCGAAGCCCGTGAGTTCTCCCTGTACCTGCGCGGAGCCGGGCGGTCACCGCAAACACAGCGCGCGTACATCCCCAGAATCGGCCGCTTCCTCAATTGGTGCACAGAGCGGGGCACCGACTGGAGGACCGTCCGGCTCGGGGACATGAGTCTGTTCAAGTTCCACGTCGAGCGGACACCGACCCAGTACGGGCGGCCTCCGTCCGGCAAGACGGTCAACGCCACGCTCACTGCGGTGTGTGAGTTCCTCCGCTTCTGCGCGGTTCAGGGACATGTGCCTCACGAAGTCGCCGAGCGTCTCAGCGAGCCCCGCTTCCTCGCCCACGCCCCGGCCGGGTTCGATCCCGGCGAGGGCGGCCAGCACCTGATGGTCAAAGCCCGCGTCCTGAAGGCGCCGGAGATCGAGTGCGCACCGCAGACTCTCACCGACGTCCAGACGGAGCAGGTCGTCGGCGCCGCCCGCACCGCGCGTGACCGGCTGCTGCTGACGGTCCTGGTGGAAGCAGGCCTCCGCATCGGCGAAGCCCTCGGACTGCGGCGTGAGGACATGCATCTGCTCCCCGATTCCACACACCTGGGCTGCCGAACCGGTGGCGCGCACCTGCACGTCAGGCCCCGTCAGGACAACGTGAACGGGGCGCGGGCCAAGGCCGGGCGCCCTCGCATGGTTCCGCTCACGCCGGAAGCGGTGCACCGATACCGCGATCATCTCGCCGAGCGTGAACAGGTAGTCGGATCCACCGACTGTAACTACGTCTTCCTCAATCTCGTCGGCGTCCACGCGGGGCGCCCGCTCTCCTACTCCAACACCAAGCAGGTGATCGAACGTATCGGGAAACGCTGTGGATTCACCGCCCGGCCGCACATGATGCGGCACACGGCCGCCACCCGCTGGATCCGCAACGGGGTCGCCCCGGACGTCGTCCAGACCCTCCTGGGGCACGCCTCCTCGGCGAGCACGGCTGTCTACCTGCACGCCCAAGACGAGGATCTCCGCGCAGCGGTCGCAGCCGTCGAAAGTCTCGCGCCGGAGCTGCTGCGATGACCATGGCGCTGCTCCACTACCCTGCCGTCCCCGGTGTCCCGGAGTGGCCGTCGTGGCTCGCGGCGCGCCTCCCCTCGGGCTGGCGCGCAGATGAATGGGACCCCGTTCAGAAACTGTTCACTGCCGATCCCCGCAACCCGGCGACCAGCGTGTTCGCCTGCTCCGTGGTCGCCTGTTCCACTCATGTGGCGAGCAACGGATCCCGTTGCGACGCCTGCCGGAAAGCCCGCTACCTCCTGGGGAACCCTGCAGACTTCGACGTCACGCACGCCCCGGATCCGTCTCGCCGTCGGCCCAACACCTCCGCGGACGGGGCGATGCCGGGCATCTCCCAGTTTTCACTCGCGAGTGTGAGCCCTGCGGTCCGCCAGGAGCTCTTGTACGGGCTCCAGCAACGCGACGACGCCGGGATCAGCCTGGTCCCCCAGCGGGTACGCCGCATTGTGGCCGGCCTCCCCGCCGGACTCGGCTCACTCCTCGAACTGGACGCCTCCTTCTCCTCCGGGCTTCCGGCTGCGGCCGCCGGCGTCCTGAACGGAGTGCTCCTGCACGTCCGACGCGCACGCGTCGAGTTCGATGGCACCGACCCGACCTCGAGCAACGTATGGGAGTGTGCTCTCATCGGGCTGACGGCAGGGCGCGGCCGCAAGTACGCCGCTGTCCACGGCGACATCGACTTCCGTCCGGTACGGCAGCGTTGGCTGCGGGAGCTGGTCAAGGAGTACGGCCGCACGGCACGCCCCAACGTCCAGGACCTACGACAGACCGTCTACGCGGCGACCATCGCGTCCTCCGCGCTGGCAGGCCGCCCCCACGGGGATGAGCCGGGGCTCCTCGCCATGGCCGACATGAATGCCGTAGTGGACCTGTTTCGGATCACCAAGCGTCCCGAGGACGGTCACGACTACTCCACCAGCCACCGCAGAGCCCTGCTCCGCCACTGGCGCACATTCCTGGACTACGCCCGTCAGGCCGGGTTGATGGACCACGTGCCCGGCGGGTTCGCGCTCAACCCCCGCTTCCACAGCATCGCCGCCGTGGAAGTGACCGAAGACGATCTCGGCCGTGCGATCCCCGAACACATCATCGCCCAGCTTGACGTGCACCTCGGTCTACTGGGCACCTCGACGGGGTACGCGAGTGGCGGCTGGACGGCCGCCGACTTCGCGCGGATGTACCAGGTGGTCTACGCGGTCCTCCGGGACAGCGGCCGCCGTCCGGGCGAGGTCACCAGCCTGCACCGCGACTGCCTGGAGCGGGTCGACGGCAAACCGACGCTGATCTACGACAACCACAAGCGGCGACGCCACGGCCGTCGGCTGCCCATCTCGGAGAGCACCGCCCAACTGATCGAAACCTGGCAGAAAGAGCTCGATGCGCTACCCGCCGTACCGGGCTGCGCCCAGTGGCTGTTTCCCTCGCCGGGACAGCGCAACCGTCCGCGCCGCGGGCATCTGAACACTTCGCACTTCTGCAACCGGATCTTCCGGAACTGGGTCGACGAACTGATCCCAGACCTTGTGGACGACCAGCTCGACGAGGACGGCGCCCCTCTCGCCTACGACCGCACCCAGGTCGTCCCGTACGGCTTCCGCCACGCTTACGCCCAGCGCCATGCGGACGCGGGCACTCGCCCCGACATCCTGCGGGAACTCATGGACCACCGTTCACTGGACGTGACCATGGGGTATTACAAAGTCTCCCTCAGCCGAAAGCAAGAGGCCGTGCGAACGGTCGCGGCACTCGCCGTCGACCGGCACGGAGCAGCCCGCGGATTCGGCGATCCCCTCGCCTACGAGGTGGACAGCGTCGGGGTTCCCTACGGCGGCTGCACCGAGCCGAGCAACGTCAAGGCCGGCGGCGGGCACTGCCGCATCCGCTTCCAGTGCGCCGGATGCGACTTCTACCGCCCCGACCCCTCCTACCTCCCCGCCCTGGAACAGCAGATCGCGGACCTGCGAGCCGACAAGGAAGCCGCCCTCGCGATGGAGGCCGCCGACTGGGTCGTGCGCAATCTCGATGACCAGATCCGCGCCTACTCGAAGTCGGCCGACGAGATGCGGCGGAAACTTGACGCGCTGCCCGCCGAGGAGCGGGCCGCCGTCGAATCCGCCTCACGCGAGCTGCGCAAGGCACGTTCGGCAGCGGCCTTCATCCCTCTGCAGACGCTGACTACTCGGAGCTCCGAATGAAAATCCCTGCTGCTTCCGGCGGCAACGACCGGAACGCCCGGATCGAGCGGCTGCGCGTCAGCCGCTCCAAGGACAGCGAAGACAAAACGAAGCGCGCGCTCGACGCCGTGGACGCCCTTCTCCGATCGGGCCGACGGATCACCGTCGCTCAAGTAGCCCGGGAAGCCTCGGTATCCACGTGGTTCGTCTACAACCAGCCTCAGGTGCACCAGGCCGTTCAGGACGGCATCACCGCCCAGCGAACGCCGGGTCGCCGGAACGCCCACACCCCGGAGCCGCCTCAGGTGTCCCCGGCCGGGTTGCGGACGGACCTTGCACTGGCCCGCGAAGAGATCAAGGACCTCAAGAAGGAGCGCGATCGGCTCCGTAACCGGGTCAGGCTGTCACTCGGCGCCGAATTGGAGGGCGTGAACCAGCACGAGCTGATCGAGCGGGTACAGCAGATCGAGCAGCGGAATACCGCGCTGCAGCAAGCGTTGTCAGAGGCCAGAGATCAGATCGCCGCCCTGGAGGGCCAACTGCGGGAGACGGAGGACGACCTCACCGCCGCACGAGCCGGCCTCCGCCGTGCCATGCGGGCTGTTCCGTCTCCGTAGCCCTCGCGATAACGCCCACTCGCAGCTGTCCGGCTTTCATACCGTCTTCCGGGCAGCCGCGAGGAAGGTCGGCGAAGTGGTCAGGACTTGACCCCAGGCGCCGGTCAGGCCCGCGCTCAGTCGGTGTCCGTCGCGGCCAGCATCGCCAGCCGTCGGCATTCTGGAGAGACCGCGACTGCCATATCCGTCCGGCGTCAGAGGCGTAGACCCCTGCGAGCGCGATAGCGAGGTCCGCGACGAAAGCAGCGTCTCCCCGCCCGAGACTGCGGTCAGCCATCTTCCACACGTCGGTGACGCTCGTCATGCCGGGCAGCTTCGTCACGATCTTCTGTATGCGGTCAGCCACGCCAATGGCGCCTATGCGTCCCACAGCCCGAAAGCGACGGCATTTCCCCAGTTCACCGCGGTCCTCAGATCCCGCACTGCTTGAGCATCATGCTCTTGTCCGGGGCTGTCACCGGGAGCCCGTACTTTTCCGCGACCTGCGCGAACCGCACCGCGTACGAGCAGCGGATCGCCTTGTTCGGCGGCAGCCAGGACGCCGGGCCCGAGTCCCGCTTGGCGGAGTTCGTGGAGCCCGAGACCGGCAGAAGGTTCAGTACGTCGTTGGCCAACTGCTGTCGCTTCTCCTTGCTCCAGCGGGAAGCACCCATCTGCCAGGCGTACGACAACGGCACCACGTGGTCGATCTGCACCTCGGCCGCCTTCGCCTTCCTCCAGGCGATGTCCTTTCCGGTGTACGGGTCGTACAGGTCCATCGACACCACCACGCAGTCGGAACCCGTACGGAACTGCACGTCCCGTCCATGAAGTTTCAGCAAGTCGTTCCGCGTGTCACAACCGTTCCGCGCCAGCGGTATTCCGTCTGCCGTGTCCATCCACGCATAGCCGAACTTGTCCCGTTCGTAGCCCGTCCTCGGCCCACGCCCCTTGACTGTGAGTTCGTCGACGAGCTTGCGCGCGTTGGCCTTGTCCGCATCCGACGTGAGCGGGCCGAGCCCCGGCTTCGTTCCGTCCGGATTCGTCAGCGGGCTCGCCGCCCGCCCGGCAGTGGCGGCGCCTGGTCCGGACCCCGCAGAGCTGCCGCCCGACTCCAGGTCATCACAGCCCGCGACGAGCGCGGCAGCAACAGCGACCGAAAGGACGGCCCTCTTCCCACGCGTAGACAGCGTCCTGTGCCTCATGTGCCTCTCGCTACGCACAGCCGACCACACCCTGCATACGCTGCAAGAAAATCCCCACCACAGCGCGAAGCATAGAGATAACGCGGGTGTCGCAGCCGTTGTGGTCGGTGTCCACCCAGGCGGCGCCGAACTCGTCGCGCGCGTACCCCGTCTTGGGCGCCCGGCCCTTCACCGCCAGGTCGCCGACCGCCTTGAGCGCGCTGCCCGTCGGGGCCCCGTCGCTCCCGGCACCGCTGCCCGTACCGCCCCCGAGGCCCTCGCCCGTGCAGCCGGCCAGTCCCACGCCGAGCAGCACGACGACGGCCGCCGCTGCCGTTCCCGCCCTGGTTGTACCCACCTCGGCACTCTAGGGGGTGGGGGGCACGGCAGGGCAGGGGGCGTGCGGCGGCCGAACGGTCAGCGTGCGGCGGCGGATCGGCGCAGTTCGTCCACAAGTGCCAGGAAGAGGATGAAATTCGGGATGTCCTTGACCTTCCTGGACGACCAGGACAGCGACTTGCCGGCCTTCTTCAGCACGAGCACGCCGTCGGACACCCGGACGCTCTCGATCTCCGGCCAGGTGACGGCCCCGCGCCTGGGCGTCGCGACGCCGGTGCGGTTGACCGAGATGTCCGCGAAGGTCACCGTCCGCCCCTCGTCCAGCATCCGCAGCATCCCCGGCAACTGGAACCCGGTGACCTCCTGCTGGATGAACGGCCCCCACCGCTCGGGTTCCGCGTAGAAGTTGAGGATCTTCCGGACCGTGCCGTCCCCCTTGTGCAGCGTGTAGCGGTAACCGGTCGCGATGTGGACGCCGTTGACATAGGAGTCGGTGATCTCCTGCAGGACCGTCATCGAGTCCCAGCGGAAGGCGGCGGGGACGCCGCCGTGATCGGTCTCGACCATTCCGAACTCGAAGAAGTGCAGCCGCCGGGCCGCGGCCTTGCGGGAGAAGTTGGGTGTCCGCAGCGCGTGGTGGAGGAACCAGAGGCCGGGCAGGAGGAAGCAGGCCAGACCGACGAGGATCATGAACACGAAGTTGCACGTCATCAGGGGTCCGTGCCGCTTCGGCATGATCGTGAGCCGGTGCCGCCCGAGGCCCTCGGCCGCCGCGAGGGACGCGATGCCGTCGGGTATCCGGTCTTCCATGGTGCGTTCGCCGTTCTCGATGACCCGGTCATCGGTGCTCGGTAAGGGGACGGCCCTGGCGCGACACGCGCCAGGGCCCGGGGATCGCGACCGCGGCCGTGGCCTCAGCCGCCGAGCTTGTCGATGTCGACGGAGTCCTTGGCGGCCGGGGCGGTGATCTTCACCGGCTTGTCGAAGTCCGTGAACAGCACGGTTCCGGGCTCCTTGCCGCCCTTGACGACCACCTTGAGGATGTAGGGCTCGCCCTTGGTGGCGACATAGGCGGTGACGGTCTCGGCGCCGTCCTTGCCGGTGATCGGGAGCGCGGGCGTGCCCGCGACCGTGGCGGACTCGCCCTTCTTCCCGCCGAGTCCGTCGCCCGTCTCCTTCTCCATCTCGGAGAGGAACTGCTTCAGGTCGCAGGCCTGGAGGAAGTCCTTGCTGTCCGGCCCGTCGGCCTTGGTCTTCATCCAGCGGTCGCCGATGAGCTTCTGCGCGGCGGCGCCGTCCGAGCCCTGGGACTTCCAGAAGGCGTCGTCGCCCTTCATGTACAGCGAGGGGCCCACCTTGATCAGCCGGACGGTGCCGCCCTCGACCGTGACCTCTCCCTGGCAGTCGCCGCCCTTGCCCATGGTCATGTGGTACTTCATCGGCTCGCCGTCGGAGACGCCGTCGAGGTCGACGGTCATCGCCGAGGCGGACGTCATGGCGGCCATGGCCTTCTTCTGGATCGTGCCGGCCGACTGGTCGGCGAGGGCCGTGGAGGCCGGTTCCGCCGTGCCGTCGAGCGGACCGCAGGCGGTCGCGGCGAGGGCGGCCGCGACGCAGCCGAGCGTCGCGAGGGCTCCGCGAGTGGTGGTCATGAGGATCGTCCCCCTTGGTGGGCAGCGTGTGGATGACGGTTGCGGGCCGGCGGAACACCCCGGGGACTCCGTGAACCGATGAGTCAATGAGAGCATGAGCTGTGAACCGAGTCAACATGGAATCTTGGTTCACACCCATTCACGCCGTGAAGGTCCGGATCTTGCGTTCATGGGTATGCTCATGGTCACAACCGCACTCCCGTGTACGGGAAGGGAGCCAGCCAGGTGCCGGACAACGCAGCAGAGGTGACCGCCGCGGGGATCGCGCGGCTGGCCGGGGTGGGACGGGCGGCCGTCAGCAACTGGCGCCGCAGGCACGCCGACTTCCCCAAACCGGTGGGCGGCACCGACACCAGCCCGACCTTCGCCCTGGCCGAGGTCGAGAGCTGGCTGCGCGGCCAGGGCAAGCTCGCGGAGGTCCCGCTGCGCGAACGGGTCTGGCAGCGGGCCGAGTCCCACCCCGCGGGAACCGCGACCGCGCTCCGCCAGGCCGGCGCCGTGTGCCTGCTGGTCCGTGAAGGCCCCGCCGACGCACCCCGGCCGGAGCCCGCGGAGGCCGCCGGCGCCGTCGGGGAGCTCTTCGAACGGCGCTTCGGGGGGCGGTTCTCGCCCGGCACGCCGGTGGACGCCGAACTGCTGCGCGGCGCCGCCGGTCTCGCCGCGGAACTGGGCCCGCGCCAGGCCTACGAGTTCCTGCTCGGCCGCTATCTGGACGCCAACCCCCGGCAGTACACGCTGACCCCGCCCGCGCCCGCCGAGCTGATGGCCGCGCTGGCCGGCCCCGCCCGTACCGTGCTGGACCCCGCCTGCGGCACCGGCACCCTGCTGCGGGCCGTCGAGGCCCCGCACGACGTGTACGGCCAGGAGGCCGACCCGGACCTGGCCGCGCTGGCGGCGCTGCGGCTGGCGCTGCACGCCGACCCCGCCGCCGAGGTGCGGGTGGCCGCGGGCGACAGCCTGCGCGCCGACGCCTTCCCCGGGCTCGCAGCCGACGCCGTGCTGTGCCATCCGCCGTTCAACGAGCGCAACTGGGGCCACGAGGAGCTCGCGTACGACCCCCGCTGGGAGTACGGCTTCCCGGCCCGCACCGAGTCCGAACTCGCCTGGGTGCAACACTGCCTGGCCCGGGTCCGGGAGGGCGGGACCGTCGTCCTGCTGATGCCGCCCGCCGCCGCCTCCCGCCGCTCGGGCCGCCGCATCCGGGCCGACCTGCTGCGGCGCGGCGCCCTGCGCGCGGTGGTCGCGCTCCCGGCCGGCGCGGCACCCCCGTACGGCATCCCGCTCCACCTGTGGGTGCTGCGCAGGCCGGGCGCCGGCACCACGGCCTCCCCGCACCTGCTGCTGGTCGACACCGCGGGCGGCCAGGACGCCGTCGGCGGCGAGAAGACGCCCTGGCAGACGGTGCGCGGCACCGTGCTGGACGCCTGGCACTCCTTCGACCGGCACGGCACCACGGAGGAGAGGCCCGGCGTGAGCCGCGCCCTGAAGGTCATCGACCTGCTCGACGACGACGTGGACCTGGCCCCCGCCCGGCATCTGCCGCCGCCCGCCGCGGGCGGTGGGACGGCCGAACTCTCCGGCGTGCGCGACCGGCTGGCCGACACCCTGCTCCGTACCGCCGAACTCACCCCGGCCCCCCCGGGCGCGGCCGAGCCCGCCCGCTGGCCGCTCACCACGGTCGGTGAACTGGCCCGTGCCGGAGCCCTCGTGCTGCGCGCGGGCGGCGCCGGGAGCGCCGCCCCCGGCGGCGGCCCGGCCGTGCTCACCGAGCACGACGTCCTCGGCGGCGGCGCGCCGAGCGGCAGCCTGCCCGAGGGGCCACCCGAGGAGGAACCGGTCCTGACGCGGGAGGGCGACGTGGTCGTCCCGGTCCTCGGCCGAGGTGCGGCCGCCCGGGTCGTCGACGCCGCCACCGCCGGGGCGGCCCTCGGCCGCAACCTCCACCTGCTGCGCCCCGATCCGGCCGCCCTCGACTCCTGGTTCCTCGCCGGCTTCCTGCGCGGCACCGCCAACAACCGCCAGGCCAGCAGCTACGCCTCCACCGCGACCCGGCTCGACGTGCGCCGGCTCCAGGTGCCGCGGCTGCCGCTCACCGACCAACGGCGGTACGGCGAACGCTTCCGCACCCTGGCCGCCTTCGAGGAGGTCCTGCGGCTGGCGGGGCAGCTGGGCGAGCAGTTGGTGCAGGGGCTCTACGACGGGCTGACGGACGGCACGGTGCGTCCCGAATAGTTACGGGATCGGGTGACAGCCTGTCGGCGTCGGCGGATACTCTCCCGATACCACCCGCAGCTGTCCCCGCACTGATGTCCAGGGAGTCCGAGAGCAGTGATGAACGGCCCCGGTCCGGTCCCGCCGTATCCACCCGCTCAGTCCAAGGCCGCGGCGGTCACGCTCCGCGCCATCTTCCTCACGATCACCGCGATCAGCTGCGGCTTCCTGTCCTGCCTGCCGCTGCTGCACCTGGCCGTCCGGCGGCGCCGGACCATGGACTGGGTGTTCTTCTGGGTCGGCACCGCGCTGAGCTTCGGTTCCTTCGCCACGATCGGCAGCCTGCCGGACAAGAACCCCTGGACCGACGTGGCACTGATCACCGTCATGGTCATGGTCCCCGTGGTCGGCGTCCACTACCTCGTGGCCGACCTGGCACTGCACCGGGCGGAGGAGGCCCTCGCCTACCCCCCCTACGCCACGACCGTCCCGTATCCGCAGCCGCACCGGCCGGCACCGCAGCAGCCGCCGGTGGACTACAACCCCTACCGCCCGACCCCGCCGCCCCCCGCACCGCAACCCCCGCAGCCCTCGGTGCCGCCGCAGACGCACGTGCCGCCGCACCAGCCGCGGATCAACCAGGTACGGGCCGAACTGGACGAACTGAGCGACCTGCTGCGCAAGCAGGAGGGCGGTCAGTGAACGGTCGGATCGTCGCCGGCCGATACGAGCTGGCCACGGTCCTCGGCCAGGGCGGCATGGGCCAGGTGTGGACCGCGTACGACCGGCGGCTGGACCGGCGCGTGGCCGTGAAGCTCCTACGCCCGGACAAGGTGGCCGGCGGCGCCGACGCCGAGGAGCTGCGCCGGCGCTTCGAGCGGGAGTGCCGGGTCACCGCCCAGGTCGACCACCCCGGGCTGGTCACCGTCCACGACGCGGGCAGCGACGCCGACGAGCTCTATTTCGTGATGCAGTACGTCGAGGGCGCCGACCTCGCCGACCACCTCGCCGAGCACGACCCCTACCCCTGGCAGTGGGCGGTCGCCGTCGCGGCGCAGCTGTGCGCCGTGCTGTCGGCGGTGCACGCGGTGCCGATCGTGCACCGCGACCTCAAGCCCCGCAACGTGATGGTGCGTCCGGACGGCTCGGTGCTCGTCCTGGACCTGGGCGTCGCCTCCGTCCTGGACACCGACACGACCCGGCTCACCCACACCGGCACGCCCATCGGCACGCCCGCGTACATGGCGCCGGAGCAGGCCATGAGCGGCGCCGTGGGACCCGGCACGGACCTGTACGCGCTCGGCGTGCTGCTGCACGAACTGGTCAGCGGCACCGTCCCGTTCGCGGGCTCCACGGCCCTCGGCGTCCTGCACCGGCACCTGTACGAACAGCCCGTGCCGCTGCGCCAGGTCCGCCCCGAGGTGCCCGAGCCGCTGGAGGCGCTCGTACTGCAGCTGCTGGCGAAGGACCCGCAGCACCGCCCGGCCGACGCGCAGGAGACCTACCGCCGGCTGGCGCCGCTGCTGCCCGTGCCGGGCGCCGTCCACCGCCCGCTCGGCCCGATGGACCCCACCCGCCCCTTCCTGCGCCCGCACGCCCCCTGGCCGGACCGCGCGGCCGCCCCCTCGCACCCCACCCCCGCGCCCACGGGCTCCGCGGCCCCCGCCGGCCACGGCATCGCGGAGGCGGTCGACGAGGTGAAGCGGCTGCTCGACGCCGGCCGCATCACGCAGGCCGTCGACATCCTGGGCGGCGTGCTCCCGGCCGCCGCGGAGAAGCACGGCGAGCACTCGCCGGTCGTGCGGATGCTGCGCAAGCAGTACGCGGCCACGCTCATGGAGGACGGCCAGTACCGCCGCGCCCTGCCCGAGCTGCGCCGGCTCGCCGACGAACTGGCCGCCGAATCGGGTCCGCTGGGCCGCCCGTCGCTGCAGTACCGCTACGAGGCCGCGCAGTGCCTGGAGCAACTGGGCGAGGCCGCGGCCGCGCTCGCCGAGTACCGGGCGCTGCTGCCCTCCTTCGAGCAGTACCGCGCCACCGACCCCGACCTCCCGCTGGAGGTGCGGCGGCGCATCGGCCATCTGCTGCTGTCGGTGGGCGACCGCATGGCCGCCCACGACGTGCTGTCCCGCCTGCTGTACGACTCCGACCGGGTGCACGGCCCGCACCACCCCTTCTCGCTGGAGCTGCGGCGGACGCTGACCTGGCTGGGCCAGGTGGGCCGCTGAGGGGCACCTGCCTCGGCCGTGCGCGCTTCCTCAGGCACGCGTCTGCATCGCCATGCGGATGCGGGCGGATTGGGCGGTCATGGTGTTCTTCAGCCGGAGGCCGAGCGGCTTCTCCACCAGGCGGTGGATCGCGTAAGCCAGTAGGAGGAAGCCCACGACCGAGGTGAGCAGGGTCTCCCTCGGGGTGAAGCCCAGATGCCGGTGCAGGCCGGCGATGGCGAACCAGCCCAGGTGCTCGTGGACCAGGTAGAAGGGGTAGGTGAGCGCCCCCGCCACGGTGAGCCAGCGCCAGTCGGCCCACCGGAGCCAGCCCAGCGCCACGGCGGCCACCGCCGCGAAGGCGAAGGCGACGACGAGCATGATGACGTACGGCGAGCGCTCACCGCTGAGCCCCGTCCCGTGCGGGGACCACAGCCCGTCGACGGCGACGTGCTGTCCCAGCAGCCAGCTGACCGCGACGATGCCCCACAGCAGCAGGTCGCTGCCGTAACGGTGGATCAGGTAGAGGGCGAGGCCGCCGATGAAGAACGGGGCATAATCCGGCATCGCGATCTCGGTCATCAGCGGGTTGTCGGCGACCGTGGAGACGGCCGCCGCAACGGTCCACAGGCAGCAGAAAACGACGACCCGGCGGTAGGTCACGCCCTTCCACACCACGAAGAGCGCGAACAGGATGTAGAAGCGGGCCTCGACCCACAGCGTCCAGCACACGCCGAGCACGCGGTGCGCGCCTACCGGCTGCTGCAGCATCGTGAAGTTGACCAGCACCTCGTCCAGCCGGACCGGCTCGATCACGGACGGCGCCGCGACGCATGCGGCGGTCGTCAGGACGATCGCGACCCAGTAGGCCGGGTAGAGGCGGGCGACGCGGGACCTGAAGAACGCGCCGACCGACTTGCCCCAGGTACTCATGCAGATCACGAAGCCGCTGATGACGAAGAACAACTGCACGCCGAGACAGCCATAAATGGCGGGCCGGGACAGGCCCGGGAAGAGTTCGGCGGGGTCGGCACCCCAGACGTGGCTCGTGTCCTGCTTGCCTATGTAGTGGTACAGGCACACCATCAGGGCCGCCAGAATGCGCAATCCGTCCAGTGCACGCAGCCGGCTGCCGCCGCCCTCGCGGCGCTTGCGGCCATCGGTCGCCACCGGAGCGGCCGCCGCGTCCGGGATCACCGGTGCGGCTGTCGCCGCGCCCGTCGTCGTCGAGGGCATCGCACTCCCACCCGCCGTTCGCCAATTCGTGCGACCCCACAGCGGGGCCACATGCCGAGGGTAGGGAATGAATACGACCAACCAATCGGACTAATCTCCCGGGACGGCGCATCCGGGCTGCGGGAAGGAAATCGTCCAACCTGAGTTCATCTTCCGATCACCTCACGCACAGAAAATGGACGCCCGGCCACCGCTAGCCTTTCGATGGTTTCCCGTATACGAGAACTAGGTGAACATGTGACCGATCGCCCCACACTCTCCGTCATCGTTCCTTGCTTCAACATCAGGTATTACCTGGCCGACACGGTCACCAGTCTGGTCGCGAACGCCCGCGACGACTTCGAGTTCATCTTCGTGGAGGACCGTTCCACCAAGGACGACACCTACGAAGCGCTGCTGGAGATGTCCCGGCGGGTGCCGAACAGCCGGGTCATCCGCCACGAGACGAACCAGGGACTCGCCACGGCCCGCAATACCGGAATCGATGCGGCGGAAGGGCGCTACCTCACCTTTCTCGACGGCGACGACTGGCTCGCTGCGGGGTACCTGGGCAAGCTGGTCGAAGCGATAGAACGGCACGATGTCGACTTCGTGCGCACCGACCACGTCCAGGTGACCGGTACGGAGCGCCGGATCCACCGCGCGCCCGAGGGCCGCCGCGACACACCGCTGGATCCGCGCGGATCGATCCTGCCGATGGACGACGCCACGATGGTCGACTACCCGTACGCATGGGCGGGCATCTACCACCGCCGCCTGCTCGACCGCGGACTGCTGCGCTTCCGCGACGGGCTGCGCACCGCCGAGGACCGCCCGTGGATCTGGGCGCTGCACCGCAACGCGGACTCGTACGCGGTGGCGAGCCTGCACGGCGTCTTCTACCGGCGCGGCATCACGACCTCGCTCACCCAGATCGGCGACGTGCGCCAGCTGGACTTCATCCGCGCCTTCGACCAGGTGCTGGAGGAGCTCGAGAGCGACCCCGAGGCCGACCTGCTCCGCCCCAAGGCCATCCGCAACTACTGCGCCGTCATCGCCCACCACCTGAGCGAGCGGCAGCGCTTCGAGCGCGGTGTGGCCGCACGGCTGAAGGAACTCAGCGGGACGGCGCTACGGCGCATGCCCGAGCAGGACCTCCGGATTGCCCTGGCCGGGATGGACGAGCAGCGCAGGCGCGCGCTCCACCGGATGCGCAACGGCATGAAGGGAGCCCTCGCATGATCCAGATCTTCATGGCGACAACCCAGTACGGCGCCGCGAGCGTCGTCGCGGCCATCCGGGCCGGCCTGTTCGGCCCCCGCGAGGGACGGCGTCTGCTCGTGGTCGGCAACACCTCGTCGATCCCCGAGCTGAGCAGGTCGCTGGACGCGATGCCCGGCTTCGAGGAGATACGGCTCGAGTTCGACGCGGTGCATTCGTGGAACGAGACCATCGCGCCGCACCACCCCTCCGGCTGGTCCCCGCGGGTGGAAGACACCGTCCTGTGGGAGCGGGCGCTGCGTCTGGCCTGGGATCTGGGAGACGAGCCCGTCGAGATCGCTTGCGAGTCCATCCAGGTCAGTCCTTCGCGCGCCGTCGTCGACATCTTCGCGGACAGCCCGATCGACGTGTACGCCGACGGCCTGATGAGCTACGGCCCGACCCGTAACCGCATCCCGGTCGGTGTGCACAGCCGCATCAGGCGGCTGCTGCACCTGGACCTCGTGCCGGGGCTGCGCCCGATGCTGCTGTCCGAGTACGGCGTCGAACCGGTCGTCATCCCCAACGAACCGTTCCTCCGGGTCCTGGAGCAGATCGGCGGGAACGGCCTCGCCGCTCTCGAGGAGCAACTACCCGCCGACGACCGGCCCACGGCCGTGCTGCTCGGCCAGTACCTCTCCGCCCTCGAACTGATCACGGTGGCCGAGGAGGACGCGCTGCACGTGCGGATGCTCCGCGGCGCCGTCGCGGCCGGACACCGGCATGTGCTGTTCAAGCCGCACCCCAGTGCGCCGGCCCAGTACTCGCAGTCGCTGGAGCGGACGGCGGACGAGTTGGGCGTACGCCTCAGCGTCCTCGACGTCCCCGTGCTGGCGGAGACGGTGTACCAGCACGTCCGCCCCGACCTCGTCGTCGGATGCTTCTCGACCGCGCTGATGACCGCGTCCGCGTTCTACGGGATACCCGTCGCGCGGGTGGGCACGGAACTGCTGCTGGAGCGGATCACCCCCTACGAGAACAGCAACCGGGTGCCCCTCACCGTCATCGACGCCGTCCTGCCGGACCTCGAGCGGGACACCGCCGAGGTCGGCAAGCCGCTCGACCTGTCACCGGAGCTGATCACCGGTGAACTGGCGCCCCTGGTCCGGACCGTGAGCTACTGCATGCAGTCGGTCAAGTACGCCCCCCTGCGGGACGAGGCCGTGGCGTGGCTCACGAACCGCCTTTCCGCGCACGCGAAGTACTTCAAGCGGCGCCGGCTGACCAGCCTCGGGCTGCCGGGCGGCAGCGGGATCAAGGCCGAGGGCCTGCGGCGCAACCCGGCCGTCCGGCGCCTGGTGAGGACCATTCGGACCGCCCAGGGCTGAACCCGGTCGGGCCGGCCCGCGCGTGGGCCTACCACCAGCAGGCGTACTGGGGACTCACCCAGAAGGTGTACCGCGCCGCGTTCGACCCCGCCTATGACCC
>NZ_JBEZXR010000019.1:0-9511 GCF_040638135.1 Streptomyces sp. NPDC026673
GGGTCCCCCCCCCCCCCGGCGGGGCCGGCCCCGCCCCCCCCCCGGGGGCGCGGGGGGCGGCCCGCGGCCCCCGGCCGCGCCCCGCGGGCGGGCCCGGGGCGGGCCGGGCACCCCGGGTGGGGGGTGCCCGGCCGTCCGGTGCGCGTGCCGTGTCAGCCGGTGGCCTCGTCGGCGGGCTTGGCCGCCCGCGTGCGGCGACGACGGCGGACGGTCTTGGCCGCGCCCTCGCCCTCGCCCTCGGCGGGAGCCGCTTCCGGCGCCGCCTGGGACGCCGGGGCCTCCGCGTCCGCCGCGGCGCCGGACCGGGTACGGCGCCGACGCGGGGCCGGGACCTCCTCGGCCGCCGGGGCAGTCGTCGTGGCCTCCGCGTTCGCCGCGCCGGCACCCCCACGGGTGCGGCGCCGGCGGCGCGGCGCAGGGGCCTCGGTCGCCGGGGCCTCGACGGTCTCCACGACCGCCTCCGCCTCGGCGGGGGCCGCGCCGACCGCCTGGCCGTTGCGGGTGCGGCGGCGCTGGCGCGGCGTACGGGTACGGGCCGGACGCTCCTCCGCCTCGGCCGATGCGGCCGGGCCGGACTTGCGGCCGCCACGGCCGCGTCCGCGGCCGCCGGTCTCGCCCAGGTCCTCGATCTCCTCCGCGTCGAGCCCGGCACGAGTGCGCTCCGCACGCGGCAGCACGCCCTTCGTGCCCTCGGGGATGCCGAGCAGCTCGTAGAGGTGGGACGACGTGGAGTAGGTCTCCTCCGGGTCGTTGAACGGCAGGTCCAGCGCCTTGTTGATCAGCTGCCAGCGCGGGATGTCGTCCCAGTCGACCAGGGTGATCGCGGTGCCGGACGCGCCCGCGCGGCCGGTGCGGCCGATGCGGTGGAGGTAGGTCTTCTCGTCCTCCGGCGTCTGGTAGTTGATCACGTGCGTGACGCCCTCGACGTCGATGCCGCGCGCGGCGACGTCCGTGCAGACCAGGACGTCGACCTTGCCGTTGCGGAAGGCGCGCAGCGCCTGCTCGCGGGCGCCCTGGCCGAGGTCGCCGTGGACGGCGCCGGAGGCGAAGCCGCGGCGCTCGAGCTGCTCGGCGACGTCGGCCGCGGTGCGCTTGGTGCGGCAGAAGATCATCGCCAGACCGCGGCCCTCGGCCTGCAGGACCCGCGAGACGAGCTCGGCCTTGTCCAGCGAGTGGGCGCGGAAGACGTGCTGGGTGATGTTGGCGACGGTCGCGCCCTCGTCGTCCGGCGCGGTGGCCCGGATGTGCGTGGGCTGCGACATGTAGCGGCGGGCGAGGCCGATGACGGCGCCCGGCATCGTCGCGGAGAAGAGCATCGTCTGCCGCTTGGCCGGCAGCATGTCGATGATCTTCTCGACGTCGGGGAGGAAGCCCAGGTCCAGCATCTCGTCGGCCTCGTCGAGGACGAGCGCGCGGACGTGGCGCAGGTTGAGCTTCTTCTGGCCCGCCAGGTCCAGCAGCCGGCCCGGGGTGCCGACGACCACGTCGACGCCCTTCTTCAGGGCCTCGACCTGCGGCTCGTAGGCGCGGCCGCCGTAGATCGCCAGGACGCGGACGTTGCGCACCTTGCCGGCGGTCAACAAGTCGTTGGTGACCTGCTGGCACAGCTCACGGGTCGGGACGATCACGAGGGCCTGAGGACCGTCGACGACGTCCTCCGGCTTGGCGCGCCCCGCCTCGACGTCGACCGGGACGACGACCCGCTCCAGGAGCGGAAGGCCGAAGCCCAGGGTCTTGCCGGTGCCCGTCTTCGCCTGGCCGATGACGTCGTTGCCCGCGAGGGCGACGGGGAGCGTCATCTCCTGGATCGGGAAGGGAGTGGTGATGCCGACGGCCTCGAGGGCCTCGGCGGTCTCGGGGAGGATCCCCAGATCGCGGAAAGTCGTGGCGGTGGTCAGGATGCTGCCTCTTCTGTTGGGACGCGGCGCCGAGCGGTTTCCGGGGAGGGTCGGGCGCAAGGAACTGCGCTGACCGCGCGGATTGCCATCCGGCCGTGGGTGGCCGAGGTGCGCGGGACCTCTGCCCTCGTGCGCGCCGCGAATCTGTCCCCCTCCCCATGTGAGGAGGGCGGTCGGTAGGAGCCGATCGGGCCACCGACCGGGCATCCATTCATGCGTGACCCGCCGGGTCACCTGGCGGGTCCATATCACTGTACCCCGGAATCACGCACCCGCGGCGGATGGATTTTCCGGTCCGTGGGACAGGTCACGTGGCGGCATCCGCGCGGCGGGCCGTACGGGATGGTTGCCGCACTGGTGGGGTTGGCTATTGTGCGCAACATGGAGACGCCAGACACCCCCGCCGACACCCCCGCCGAGACGACCATCGCCGCCAAGGACTGGGCCGCCGCGTCCGCGGACCCGCAGTACCGGGCGGCGGTCGTGGACCTGCTCGGGGCCCTCGCCTACGGCGAGCTGGCCGCCTTCGAGCGGCTGGCGGAGGATGCGAAGCTCGCGCCGTCCCTGGAGGACAAGGCGGCGCTCGCGGCGATGGCGTCCGCCGAGTTCCACCACTTCGAGCAGCTCCGCGCGCGGCTGACCATCATCGAGGCGGACCCGACCGCGGCGATGGAGCCCTTCGCCGCCGCGCTCGACGAGTTCCACCGCCTGACCGCCCCGTCGGACTGGCTGGAGGGCCTGGTCAAGGCGTACGTCGGCGACTCCATCGCGTCCGACTTCTACCGCGAGGTCGCCGCCCGGCTCGACGCCGACACCCGTGAGCTGGTGCTCGCCGTGCTCGACGACACCGGCCACGCCTCCTTCGCCGTGGAGAAGGTGCGCTCCGCCATCGAGGCCGAGCCCCGGGTCGGCGGCAGGCTCGCACTGTGGGCGCGCCGGCTGATGGGCGAGGCGCTGTCGCAGGCGCAGCGGGTCGTGGCGGACCGGGACGCGCTCAGCACGATGCTGGTCGGCGGGGTCGCCGACGGCTTCGACCTGGCGGAGGTCGGCCGGATGTTCACGCGGATCACCGAGGCCCACACCAAGCGCATGGCGGCGCTCGGTCTGGCCGCCTGACCGGTCCGCTCAGGCGGTCCGCGGCGACGAAGGACGGGCGCTCCGCGGCGAGCGCACCAGCAGCGAGAGCAGGGCGGCCGCGACCCCCACCGACACGGCGAGGTTGATCAGGAACCGGTCCGAGCCGAGGACGGTACGGGTGATGAGACCGCCCACGAGGGCGGCGACCGGACCCGTGGCGAGCACGAGCGTCGCCGCCGCGAGGCGGCGGCGCGGGAGCAGCCGGGTCGCGGCATACGCGACGGCGAGCCCGACAGCGGCGAACGCGATCGATTCCCACAGCATGGCGGCGGCCCCTCCCGGAGGACTTCGGTCGCACGGGTCCTACCCCGCGGGGCCGGAGCGCGAAACGGCGGGTCACCCCATTCGGGGGTGACCCGCCGTGCGTGTTCCCGGTCGGGAGCGGCGGCTAGAGCTGGGCGCCGAAGCCGACCCGGCGCGTCGCCGGCTCGCCGATCTCGACATAGGCCAGCCGGTCGGCCGGCACGAGCACGCGCTTGCCGTGCTCGTCGGTGAGGCTGAGCAGCTTGCCGGTGCCGGTGAGCGCCTCGGCGACGGCCTTCTCGACCTCCTCGGCCGTCTGCGCGCTCTCGATGATGATCTCGCGCGGCGCGTGCTGCACGCCGATCTTGACCTCCACGGCTTTCGTCCCTCCGAACGGTCTGCGGTGTGCGCGGTTGGAAATCGCGCCGTACGCAGGACACATTAGCCGCGCCCGGCACCCGGGCACGGGCCGACGGGCACGCCCAGAGCGAACAGCCGCCGAGCGGTGGTCAGTGCTCGGCGCCGTGCAGCGGGAAGCCGGCGATGCCGCGCCAGGCCAGCGAGGTCAGCAACTGCACCGCGGTCTCGCGGGTCATGGAGCTGCCGCTGGACAGCCAGTAGCGGGCCACCACCTGCGAGACGCCGCCCAGGCCCACCGCCAGCAGCATGGACTGCTCCTCGGCCAGACCGGTGTCCTCGGCGATCACCTCGCTGATCGCCTCGGCGCACTGGAGCGCGACCTTGTCGACGCGCTCGCGGACGGCCGGCTCGTTGGTCAGGTCGGACTCGAAGACCAGACGGAAGGCGCCGCCCTCGTCCTCCACGTACGCGAAGTAGGCGTCCATGGTCGCCGCCACGCGCTGCTTGTTGTCGGTGGTGGAGGCCAGTGCGGTGCGCACCGCGTCGAGCAGGGCCTCGCAGTGCTGGTCCAGCAGGGCCAGGTAGAGCTCGAGCTTGCCGGGGAAGTGCTGGTAGAGCACGGGCTTGCTGACGCCCGCCCGCTCGGCGATGTCGTCCATCGCGGCGGCGTGGTAGCCCTGGGCGACGAACACCTCCTGGGCCGCGCCCAGCAGCTGGTTTCGCCGAGCCCGGCGCGGCAGGCGTGTGCCGCGAGGGCGCGCCTCAGTCTGCTCGATGGCTGTCACGCCGCCTCCCAAGTGATGTCGTTCTGCGCTGCGGGTGCCATCGTACTTTTCGGTAGCGGGGCCATGCGCTGTGCGAACGCACATTCTCACCAAGTGGAACTCAGCGATAGTCGTCCTCGTCCAGTTCCACCACCCTGCGCTGGTCCGCCACGTCGGCGGGATCGGCGTCGTCCGGGCGTTCGGTGATCGGGACATCGCGGTGCTGCAGCAGTTCGAGGTGCTGTTCGGCGATGTCCGCCTCGGGGGCTTCGATGTCGGCCTCGGCGTCCTCCAGGTCGTCGATGACGTCATCGTCGAAGGTCTCGATGTCGTCGGACACGGGCACCTCCCATCTGGTCGTGCGCTGCGGGTCCCCCGCTGCTACCCACTGTCCCCCTCTTTCCCCTTTTGTGAGCCTAGGAGACAGGGGTGAGGGGTGCAGAGTGACAGGAGGGGCGGAAAATCCCCGCGGCGCGTGTGAGGGCGAACACACAAGCGCACGCGTGATCACCTCGTAACATTGCCCCATGTCCTCGACGGAGTCCCCCGAAGCAGCGCTCTCCGCCGTGCCCGTCCCACCCTCGGGAGCGAGAGCCGGGGACGGCGAGGCGGTGCGGTCCGTGATGTTGCCGGGCCTGACGCTGACCGTACGGGCGCGGGCGGAGCAGGCCGACGGGCTGCCGCCCGCGCTCTTCGTGCACGGCCTGGGCGGTTCGTCCTCGAACTGGTCGGCCCTGATGCGGCTGATCGGGGACCGGGTGGCCTGCGAGGCCCTGGATCTGCCCGGCTTCGGGCACTCCCCGCCGCCGGACGACGGCAACTATTCGATCGGGGGGCACGCGCGCGCGGTCGTGCGCCTGCTGGAGGCTTCCGGGCGCGGGCCCGTGCACCTCTTCGGCAACTCGCTCGGCGGTGCCGTGGTGACCAAGGTCGCCGCGGCCCGGCCCGACCTCGTCCGCACCCTGACGCTGGTCTCGCCCGCGCTTCCCGAGCTGCCGCCGCAGCGGTCCGCGTGGTCGACCGGGGCCCTCGGGCTGCCGGGCGTGCCGACGCTGCTGAGCCGGGCCACCCGGGACTGGCCCCCCGAGCGGCACACCCGGCAGCTGCTGGCGCTCTGCTACGGCGACCCGTCGAAGGTCAGCGAGGAGTCCTTCGCCGAGCACGCCTCGGAGTACGAGCGCCGGATGGCGCTGCCGTACTTCTGGGACGCGCTGTCCCGCTCCGCGCGCGGCATCCTCGACGCCTACTCGCTCGGCGGCCAGCACAACCTGTGGCGGCAGGCCGAGCGGGTGCTCGCGCCAACCCTGCTGGTGTACGGGGGCCGGGACAAGCTGGTCTCCTCCCGGATGGCGTACCGTGCCGCCCGGACGTTCCGTGACGCGCGGCTGCTGATGCTCCCCGACACGGGGCACGTCGCGATGATGGAGCACCCCGATGCGGTGGCGCGGGCCTTCCGCGAACTGCTGGACGCCACGGACGCGCGGACGGATCACTGACTTCATGGGCAGGCACAGCGCACCGGGCGGCCGCGACGGCCGCCGCGACGACGTACCGGGCATATCCGGGGGCGGCAACGCCGGCACCGGCCGCCGCCGGCGTTCCGGCCCGGCCACGACCACCCCGCCGCGCCCCGGCGGACCGGGCCAGGCGCCCGGCACCCCCGCGCCCGGGGGATGGGACGGCTTCCGCCCCGGCGACGCCGCGCAGGGACACCACGACGTCCCGGGTCACGGACACCCCGAGCACCGGGAGCACGCGGCCTGGGGCCGTGCCGGTTCCTGGGCGTCACCGCGCACGCCGCGCGGAACCCGGCCCGCCGAGCTGGCGGACACCGCGCTCGGCACGGAGTACCCGGAGGACGACGACCCCCTCGACGCGAGTGCCCCCGCCGCGCCGCGCGTATCCCGCTTCCCGCGCCAGCGCACCGCGCCCGGTGCCGGGCCCCGTACCGTCCCCGGCCCGCGGCAGGAGTTCGTCGCGGCCTTCGACCTCTCCGCGGAGCCCGGGGCACCCGCCGAGCGTGCCGGGGAGGCCGAGGAGACCGGGGAGCAACCCGAACGGCCCAAGAAGAGCGTCAAGACTCGCGCCTTCAGCGGCGCCGCGGCCGCCGCGGTCGTGACCGTGCTGGCCGTCGTCGTCGCGGGCCAGGTGGCCTCCGGGGGTGAGAAGCGTCACCCGGACGCCGCCGGGGCGCCGGGCGCCGGCCGCGCCGCCGACGACTCCGCCTCCCGCTCCCAGGGCCGGGCGACCCCCTCCACCGCCCCCTCCGCCTCGCCCTCCGCCGTCGCCGCCCCGCTCACCTACGACCAGGCGATGGCCCGGCTGTACCCGCTCGACCAGGACGTGAAGCTGGGCGGGAAATTCGAGACCGTGAGCGGCCACCGCCAGGCCCCGGGCAAGGACGGCAAGCTGCTGCGCGTACGGGTGGACGTCGAGAAGGGGCTGCCGCTGAACAGCCGCCTCTTCGCGGACGCCGTCTACAAGACGCTGAACGACAAGCGGAGTTGGGCGCACGCCGGTGCCCGCAGGTTCGAACGGGTGTCAACGGGCCCGGCGGACATCGTCATCACCCTGGCCAGTCCGCGCACCACGGCCGAGTGGTGTGCGAGGTCCGGACTGGACACGACGGTTGACAATGTGTCATGTGACGCGGCGTCGACTCCGCGGACGATGATCAACGCCTATCGCTGGGCGCAGGGGTCGGAGACCTATGGTCCCGGCAGGATGTTCGCCTACCGGGAGATGCTGATCAACCACGAGGTCGGGCACCGGCTCGGCTACAACCACGTGGTCTGTCCCAAGCAGGGCGCCCTCGCCCCGGTGATGATGCAGCAGACGAAGTTCCTGTCCATCGCGGGCGTGACCTGCAAGCCCAACGCCTGGCCCTACCCGCGGGGCTAGGCAGGGCCCGGGCCTGGTCCTGCTCGGCTCAAGCCCTGGTCAAGCCCTGGTCAAGCCCGGCCTCGGCCCGGTTCCGGGCGACCCGGGGGCGGGTCCTGCCTCCGAGGCGGGAACCGCCCCGGCTTTTTGACATCGAGCGATTCATCGTTCAATGTTTCCGGCATGCCGCACAGCCCCGCCTCGGAAGCCGACGCCAGCATCGAGCTGGCGCTCATCGGCGTGGCCGGGCACAGCGTGGCCGACATCCTGTGTCGGTGTTCCACGGTGCCGGGCGCGTAAAGGGCACGTCTTCCCCCTCGCCCCGGACCTCTCAGCCCGTGGGCACAGTGCTCGACGCATGATCGATCCTTCACGGCCTCTCGCATGAGGCCGTCGCCGCTGCCTGCGGGCCTTTCCCAGCCCCGCCCTCTCCATCTCGCAGCCGCGAAAGGGATCTTCGATGTCTCATCTGTCCGTCACACCCCGCCGCCTCGCAGCGGCCGCCGTCGTCCTGGCGATCACCGGTGGCGCCGCCGCGTGCGGCCCGGAGGACAGCGGGGCCAAGGCGGCGGCCGACGGCAAGCCCGCCAAGGGCGGCACGCTCTACGTCCTCAACCAGAGCCCGCAGGAGGACTTCGACCCCGCCCGGCTCTACACCTCCGGCGGCGGCAACATACCCGGCCTGGTCTTCCGCACGCTGACCACCCGCAACCGCGAGAACGGCGCCGACGGCGCCAAGGTGGTCCCGGACCTCGCCACCGACACCGGCACGCCCAACAAGGACGCCACCGTCTGGACGTACCACCTCAAGGACGGCCTGAAGTACGAGGACGGCAGCCCGATCACCACCGCCGACATCAAGTACGGCATCGAGCGCTCCTTCGCCGCCGAGCTCTCCGGCGGCGCCCCCTACCTGCGCGACTGGCTGATCGGCGGCAAGGACTACCCGGGCCCGTACAAGGACAAGGACGGCCTGGACTCCATCGAGACCCCGGACGCCAAGACCATCGTCTTCCACCTGAACAAGCCCGAGGGCGACTTCCCCTTCCTGGCCACCCAGACCTCCTTCGCCCCCGTGCCGAAGGCCAAGGACACCGGCACCAAGTACGAGAACCACCCGTTCTCCTCCGGCCCCTACAAGGTCGTCGGCAACGAGAACGACGGCGAGCACCTCGTCCTGGAGCGCAACACCCACTGGGACCCGAAGACCGACGAGGAGCGCAAGGCCTACCCGGACCGCATCGACGTCCGCTCCGGCCTCGACGCCGCCGTGATCAACCAGCGGCTGTCCGGCGGTTCCGGCAAGGACGCGGCCGCCGTCACCACCGACACCAACCTCACCGCCGCCGAACTCGCCAAGATCACCGGCGACAAGGAGCTGGCGGGCCGCGTCGGCACCGGCCACTTCGGCTACACCGACTACATCGCCTTCAACCCGAAGGTGAAGCCCTTCGACAACCCCAAGGTGCGCCAGGCCATCGCCTACGCGACCGACCGGACCACCGTCGTCAACGCCCTCGGCGGCTCCTCCCTGGCCGAGGCCGCCACCACCTTCCTGCCCGCGCAGAAGTCCTTCGGCTACACGCCCTACGACCCCTTCCCGGCGGGCAAGAGCGGCGACGCCGCCAAGGCCAGGGAGCTGCTGAAGGAGGCCGGCTACCCGAACGGCCTGACCGTCACCCTCTCCCACGACAGCAGCTCGGGCGACGAACAGGGCCCCGAGGTCGCCACCGCCCTGCAGGACGCGCTGAAGAAGGCCGGCATCACCGTCAAGCTCGACGGCCTGGAGTCCAGCGCCTACAGCGAGAAGATCCACGGCGTGAAGACCGAGCCGGGCTTCTTCCTCACCGGCTGGGGCGCCGACTGGCCGTCCGGCGGCCCCTTCCTCGCCCCGATCTTCGACGGACGGCAGATCGTCAAGGACGGCTACAACTTCAACAGCGCCCAGCTGGACGACCCGGCCGTGAACAAGGAGATCGACGAGATCAACAAGCTCACCGACCTCCAGGCCGCCGCCACGCGCTGGGGCGCCCTGGACAAGAAGATCGGTGAGCAGGCGCTGACCGTGCCGCTGGTGCACCCGGTCTACAAGCGCCTGTACGGCAAGGACGTCAAGAACGTCGTCATCAGCGACTGGACCGGTGTCCTCGACGTCTCGCAGGTCTCCGTCAAGTGACCACCACCGACGTGCTCGCCGCGCCCGGCGCGGCCTCGGGGGTGTCCGAGGCC